>JANZZA010000055.1 GCA_026419655.1 Armatimonadota bacterium
AGCGGCGGCACCTCGACCGGCTGCCCCAGCTCCGCCGATTTCCACACAGCTTCCGTGAGCCTGATGACCTTCAGCCCGCATTCCGGCGGCGCTTGAATCTCTGCCTGCCCACGGATGGCGGCGATGAAATTGGCGTCGGCAGTGCCGAGCCCAGGCAGGTCGGCTCCCTTGTGCACAACGCGCTGCTCACCACCAACCCACTCGTGCACTTCATCGCCGCGGATGGCGAGAGTTCCTTTCTCGCACCAGATGGTGATGTCCTCAAGCCAGTTGACCGAGTGCCCCACAACCGAGACGTTGCAGAGGGCGCCGCCCTGGAATTCCACGCTCATCGCCGTCAGGATGTCCACTTCGGCCTCCAGGTTATTCTCGAAGGCAAACACGCGCACCGGCTCGGCGTTGGTCATCCACAGGATGATGTCAATAAGGTGGCTGCCGGAGTCGTTAAGCTGGCCGCCGCAGGAAAGGTCTTTCTGCACGCGCCAGGCCTTATGTGGAAGCATGTGAGCGTACCAGTTTTGCGACTGCAGGGCGGAAATGAAGGTAAGCCCGCCTAGCTCGCCGCTCTGGATGCGCTGACGGCAGTACCGGTAAGGCCCCATGAAGTGGCGCTGATAGGAAATGCCCATCACCAAGCCGGTCGAGCGTACCTTATCAACTACTGCGCGGGCCTGCTCGGTGGTGCACACCATAGGCTTCTCGCAGAGCACATGAAGGCCGCGGTCCAGGCACTCCATGATTTGCTCGAAGTGAAACACGTGCGGAGTGCTTATGACCGCCGCGTCCATGACAACTGCGTCGAGCATTTCGCGGAAGTCGTGAAAAGTCGGGACTTTCGCCATTGACGGATGCATCCCGGTAGCGATTCCCAGGGCTTCGTCGTCAGGATCGCAGATGCCGACTATTTCCACGTCTTTGATGTCCAGCAACGTTTTCATATGGTGCCGGGCATTTCCGCCGGATCCGATTACGCCTACGCGCAGAGCTTCACCCATTGCTATCAAACCTCGCTTGCCTGACGGGAATGAAACGCCGGATAACAGCGCTGTCTGCAGTACTTCTTTGTTGGGCTGATGTGTCCTTGGCAAGGCTCCGTGCCGAGAAATCTTCCTGCGCTGAGTATGAAGCCTAGATTTCTGTGTACCACGGTTTCCCTTCGGAGACTGTTGCAAAAGCTGGCGTTGGCTTATAGACAGTCAAGAAAGTGTACAACGCTGCGGCTCCAACCTTTCACCTGCGACCCCGTCCGGCGGCCGGGAAAACGACTTTTGCAACAGTCTCCTTCGGTTGCCTCGAGGCGGACACAGCCAACGCTGCTGAGAGCTGGTTTGGACGTACTGGCTTTGGAGATGGGAAGGAGGCCCGCCCCCCAGCGGCAGTGTGCGACCAAGGCAGCACGAAGAAGCTTGATAAGGAAGGCTTGGGAACAACCCTCTTCAAAGGTGTCCTCCAAAACCAGAAGAGTCCTTCGGGTGACTGCTGCAAAACTAGCTCTCGCGCGGCTTCCGGGCCGTTTACGGCACGGGTTTGCGCCCGCATCCTATGCTGCATGAGCGCGACATACTGGTGAAATAACAGTTTGGCAACACGCTGCTCAGAAAGGTTGGCTGTGACGAGATTTTCAAACCAGCGCTATGCTGACCCGCAGGAAATCCTAAGTGGACCGTCGCAGGAGCTGGTGTTGGCTTATCCAGAGTGAAGAAAGTCTACAGCGCTGTCTGCCCGATCTTTTACCTGTGATTTGGTTCTGGGAGGCAGTAACGCGAGTTTCCCAACGGTCTCTTAAGGGGACCGAGCAGTCCCTACGGCGTTCCCTCTTTCAACATGGCCGCGGTTGTGGCACAATCACAGACCGCGTGTTTCCGGGGGAGGCCATGACCCCAGCACTTGGCGCAACCTCTGAAGGAGTAGTGCGGACGCGCGGCGTCGTATTCGGGGCGCTGCTGGTGCCCGTAGTGACCTTCTGGGTAGCCAGCATGGAGAACGTTTACGGCGGCCGTCCCACGTACCTGTCAATCTTCTTTCACGCCGTGATATTGCTGGCTGTGCTTGTCTGGCTCAACGGCCTCCTGCGTCTTCTCGTACCGAAAGCAGCCTTTACGCGCGCCGAGCTAATCCTTATTTACGCCATGATAGGCGCGTCCAGCGGCATTGTTGGCGACCAGTTCCTCTCTATCCTCATCCCGTCGTTGGCCTATCCCTTCCGCTATGCCACAGACGCCAACAAGTGGGAGCAAATACTCCTACCGTATCTGCCCGGCCATGCCGTAGTTTCCGACCCCGTGGCGGTGCGGAACTTCTACGAGGGCGACACCACCCTGTACATGATGGCCAACCTGCGCCCCTGGCTCACTCCTGCGCTTTTGTGGGCCACCTTCATCGCTTTTACTCAGCTCATGTGCCTGGCCATCAATGTCCTCATCCGCCGCCAGTGGACACAGTACGAGAAGCTCAGCTTCCCCCTGGTCGTCCTCCCGATGGAGATGACGGCGCCCGGGCGCAACTCGCTGTGGCGCAACAAGCTCATGTGGATTGGCTTTGGCCTGTCGGCCTTCATTGACCTGTTCAACGGCCTGTCCACCTACTGGCCTGCCTTTCCCAAAATCCCGGTCAAGGTACACTGGATGTCTTTCGGCACGCGCTTCGATGCAGCTCTCACTACTACAGGCATCGCCTTTTACCCTTTCGTGATAGGCACGGCCTTCTTGCTGCCCGCGGACCTTACGTTCTCCACATGGTTCTTCCTGCTCTTCTTCCGGCTGCAGCGTTTCTTTTTTGCGGCCCTGGGCTACCCGTCACCCTACCCGTGGCAGTCTACCGGGCACAGCGTAGCACCGGCGATGCTCGAGCAAGGCATTGGCAGCTACATGGCTGTGGTAGTGTTCGGATTATGGGCAGCTCGCCGCCACCTGGCCGCCGTTTGGAAAGTCGTCACGGGCGGCTCTCAGGCTGAGGGGCAAGAGGCCTCTACCATCCCGCCGGCCGAAATGCTGGAGTACCGCCTCGCCTTTGCGTGCCTCGTGGTGGGGCTGGTATTCACCACGGGTTTTGCGGCGACCCTGGGCATGCCGGTTTCGATAGGCTTCATCTACATGGTGCTGTACCTGGTAATCTGCACGGCGATAGCTAAGATTCGGGCTGAAGCTGGCGCGCCCACCCACGGCTTTCATTTTGCCGGCCCCGACCACGTAATCCTCACCGTCCTCGGCCCAGACCGCATGACCCGCCGCGAGATGGCTGCCTTCGGGCTGATGTTCGGCTTCAACCGCGCCTACACCGGCATCCCCATGCCTCATCAGCTTGAGGGCATGAAGATGGGCGAAATGCTAGGCGTCAACCGCCAGCAGGTCACGCGTGCCCTTGCCGTTGCCACGGCTCTGGGGTCTTACGCTGCCTTCTGGGCCCTTCTGCACCTGTGCTTTCGCGAGGGCGTTGAGCAGATGGGCCATCCGGTCCACGACCTTTCCCCGCAGGGCTGGCAGCTTGTCAACTCCTGGCTGGTGAATCCCCAGGGGCCAAACTGGGGTGGCCTCGGCGGCATCGTAGCCGGATTCCTGTTCTCCACCTTCCTCATGGCCATGCGCTTTCGGTTTGTCTGGTGGCAATTCCACCCCATCGGCTACGCCATCGCGGCCGACTGGACGACAGGCCTCATCTGGATGCCCCTGATGTTCGGCTGGCTGGCCAAAGTAGCCGTCATGCGCTATCTCGGCCCTAAGGCCTATCGCCGTGCTCTGCCCATTGCGCTCGGCTTGATGTTAGGCGAGTTTGCCGTTGGCGGCTTCTGGTCGGTCTTCGCTGTACTCACCCGCAAGCCGCAGTACTTCTTCTGGACCTGACGCGAAAAGCAACAGGCTCTGGGGGAATGCCCTTGAAAACAGCCTCTGGGGCAAGCATTCAAGACGGCCTGGGGGCAAAACCTTTCAAGAAGCCTCTAGGGAGACCGTTGCAAAACTCGCCTTAGGTCAGCTTGCAGTCCGTGAACGGCACAGATTTATGCCGGCAACTTATGCCGGGGGCGCGCAGGTAGCCTGTGAAAGGAGAGTTTTGCAACAGTCACCTCAGAGCTCCCCGCCTCCCGCTGCAGAGGGCGGCCAGTGAGGGCAGGTCAGGAGTGACGGGCGGCCTGGATATGCCTGTCCGTGGGTGGGAATGGAGGGCGACGTGTGGCACGTCTCGTGCTGCAGAGGCCCGCCACGGAAGGCAGGCAAGGCCTGTCTC
>JANZZA010000166.1 GCA_026419655.1 Armatimonadota bacterium
GAAAAGCCCATAGCGGGCTGGGGCAGGGTACCGTGGCAACTCATTCCCGACCGCCCCATCTTTATGGGCGAGAGCTTTTACGCCCGCGGCGAGCCGCCCGGGGCCTACTCGCAACTCGGCGGCGAGGGCTGCTTCCAGGGCTGGGGGGAGTACACTCGGGTGGGCGTAGGCCGGCTGGCGAAAATGCTGGCCGAAGGCTACCGCTGGCACGGCGTGGCGGCCTACCACTTCTGGCTCAGCGCCAACGAAACCGACCTGCATTACAACTCCTGGAAGCCCGTCTGCGTGCTCTGCCGGCAATGGAACTGGACCTTCGGCGGCGGCAGCAAAGTCTCGCGCACGCTAAAGGTTTTCAACAACACGCATCTGGCTGACCCTATTGAGGCCATCTGGGCGCTCGTACTTGACGAAAAGGTGGCGGCCCGCGAGACAAAGACCTTCGCGCTTCCGCCCGGCGGCACCCAGGAATGGCAGATAACTGTCCCAGTGCCCCAGGTAAAGAAGCGCACCGCAGGGGAATTCATCCTGGTCTGCAAGCGTGGCGGCAAGGAAGTTTTCCGCGAGAGGAAGCCGGTGGCAGTGATAGACGAAGAAGCCGGGCCACGAGCGAAGGTTGCTGCCGGCGAGCTGGTAGTACTCGACCCGGCCGGTACGGCTACAGCACGCCTGAAGGCACAGAACATTCCCTTCAAGCAAGTCGCAGGCCTTGATGAAATACCGGCGACGGCCAAGGTGGTACTGGTCGGCCGGGACGCCCTCAGCCTGCGAGAAGCCACAGACCCGCGCTGGGTGGCCATGGCCGCCGCCGGCGCCAGGATACTCGTGCTGGAGCAGGCAAATCCCCTCCAGCACCTGGCTCTGCCGGCTGACCTGACGCCCACGGATTTCGTCGGCCGCATTGCCTTCGCCGAAAATCTGCAGCACCCCGCTTTGGACGGCCTGGACCAGCAGGACTTTTTCACCTGGTCGGGTGATGAGGTCGTGTACCGCAACGTCTACAGGAAAGCCACTCGTGGCGCCGTCTCTCTTGTGCAATGCGACCAGAACCTTGCCTACACGGCGCTGGCCGAGTGCCCCGTCAATGAGGGCCTGATAGTCGTGTGTCAGCTAGTCGTTGGGGAGAAGTTGGCGACCGACCCGGTGGCCAGTCGGCTTTTCGACAACCTGCTTGCGTATTGCGCCGCCTATAAGCCTGTGCGCCGGCCTACGGCAGTGGCGATGGACGAAAACTCCCCGGCCTTCCGGCTGCTGGCTGATAGCGGCCTGCAATTCGACCGCGCCGCGGACCCGCTCACCGCCGTCACCAGCGGCAATTACGGGATAGTCATCCTGGACGCCACGCCCCCGAATCTGGCGCGACTAGCGGCCAATCCGGCTGCAGTCAAGACATTCACCGACGGTGGGGGGTGGCTGTTCGCCTTTGGCCTGACGCCCGACAGCCTGCCGCAATTCAACAGGCTCGTGGGCGTCGAGCATCTCCTGCGGCCCTTCGAGCTAGAGCGGGTCACCTTGCCGCCCATCCGCGACCCGCTGCTATCGGGTATCACCGTCCGCGACGTCACTATGGAGTCGGCCGA
>JANZZA010000186.1 GCA_026419655.1 Armatimonadota bacterium
GTGCTCTGCTTGTGCCACTTGATACGCCTTCTTGTGGGGCGGCTGATTGTTGGGCACGAATATGACTCGCTCGAGATCAAAGCGCGTCCTCGCTTCTTCGGCCACCACCAGGTGGCCGACGTGTATCGGGTCGAAGGTGCCGCCCATCAACCCCAGGCGCTTGCGTTGGCTCAGATTCTGCCCAGACCGTTCCATTTGTCCGGCACCATTGTAACACCGTGATTGGGTAGCTACCAACCTAAGCATACGTGGCGGGAGTATTCAGTTGACTGAGGATTTTGTTTCAGATAGGAAAGGGTAAGACCTGGAGAATCACCTCGGTGGTCTCTCCAAAACCCCGTGTTGGCTTAAACACGGCCACAAAGGTGTATAACATTGTGCGTTTCACCTGACGCATCGGGCCCCATCTCCCAGGCGCTGCAGAAAGCTTTGCCTCAGAATCCTTAGAAAACCGAATACTCCCATACGTGGCAGACGCGACGCGTACCGGCTACAGTAGCGAGGATTGGACTATCAACCCCAGCACACGCAGAAGGCGCGACGTATGCCCGCTCCAGTGACGAGAACTGGACTACCGGTCCCCTCGCACGGAGAAGCTGCTTTTGCCATCTCAATAAGACCAGCGAACGCCCAGCCATCTCCACAGTGGTCCTTGTGATAGAAAACCTGCGCAAGGGTGTGTGCCCAGGACCTCTTTGGCCGGGCCTCTCCATCCTGTTTGCATTACCCATACTCACCTACCAGATTTTAGCGAGAGCACGACTGTTGGGGCCTCGCGGCGCTGTCAACTAGGCAGAGGATGCCGCACCTGCCTGCCGCAGAAGCTCCGCCAGTCGCCCGAAAGCATAGCGGACGCTGTTTTGCATTCTCTCCACGGCTTCCGGCTGCAAGAACCCATGTCCGTCCTCCACCTGAGTTGCCCAAGCGGTCACCTGCTGGGCGGTAGGCTGTGGCGAATGAGGGTAGCCGACTGCTTGGCAAAATGCGGCTACCTTGGGGTCGTAGTCTACGCCGAAGGACTCTTTGCCCGCGACCGCAGCAAAAATGAGCGCATGTAGCCGCACCGCGAGGACCCCTTGCGCCTGCGCCACGAGGCTGGCTGCAATGCGGGGATCTTTGGGCGTCGTCAGGGCCAGTCCGCGAGCGCGGGCAGCGGTTTGGCGTGCCAGGGCCTCATCGGCCACCTGGAAGGGTAGGACCGCGACCAGCCGCCCACTCCTTGCGAGGGCTTCCACTGAGTGTGTTACTGCCTCCTCAACGCTGGCTATCTGGCGGGGCACGACCAGCCAGTATTGGTCGGGCAGTCTGGCTCCCGTTTCTTTCAGCCACCGCTGCGTTTCTTCGGGCGCGGTTGGCTCGAGGAGCAGAGCCGGGTCGCCGGCTACCTCTGCCGGTTTACGCACACCCATACGCAGGAGGGATTCGGCGCTTTCTTGGTCCCGGACGATGAGCAGTTGTGCCCGGCTCAACAGGAAGACAGCTAATCGCTGCCACAACCATCGGCGCAGGGGGCCTATACCCTGGCAGAAGATGGCATAAGGCTTGCCAACCAGCCACGCCGCCAAGAGCACGCCCAGATAGTACGCCGGCGAAAGGGTAGAGGTAGTGTCCTGCAACAGGCCGCCCCCGCCCTGGATGAGCACATCGCTGCGACGCAGAGCACGCCAAAGGCAGCTCAGGCGCCATCGGTCGCAGGCTTCCAGGCCGTAGGCGCTCTTTGTGTCCGCCGGGGCGCCGGAAAGCACCTCAATTTCCACTTCCGGCAGTGCTCTCACCAGCTCCTGGGCAATGGCGGCAAGTATCGCTTCGTCGCCCAGGTTTCCGAAACCGTAGTAGCCAGACAGGAGTGCACGCATGTTCCGTCTAAGTGCACGGGCGCGAATTAAGTACTTCTGCCAAGGACCAGACTGCAATGAGCACAAGCCCAACGGCTGCTCCAAGCCCAAGCCCTAACCCCATCCGCTGAACCGTTAGCAGGTAGGGACTGTGCAGGTGGCAGAAACTGTTGGCCACCGAAGCCTGGCCTATGGCCCCGGCAGTTAGGGCCAGCCAGGCGCCGCGCTTGCGCCCGCGATACAGAAGCCACAGACCGAGTAGGAGCGCAGGATGCCCTATAGCAAATTCCTTGGTGCGCGGCCGCACACCAAAGGTTTGCTCCAGCACGGTGCGGGCAGCCACTTCGGCCTCCGCTCGGCCCGCCCTCGGTTCGTTGCCCGACCGCAAAAGCATGAGGCCAGCCGCCGCTATGGCCACCACGGCTACCGCCGCGTGCCAGTAGCGGATGCCAGCCTGTGCGGCTTCTTTCAGGCCCGCTACGAGGGCCGGCCATTCGCCTGCTTCTCCACCTTCGAGCCGCCATTCCTGGTAGGTTCTTGTTGAGCGTGCCGCCTGAACCAACAGCACTGCAAGAGGCGGGAGCAGTAGAGACAGCTTCACCCCGCGAAATAGCGCAGCGCCCGAAAGATGCAGCCGGTCGCTGAGCAAAGCTGCAGCCAGGGTGGCCCCACCCGCACTGACTGCTGTGACCACCATAAGCGAGAGTAATGCCGACCAGAGCGGCTGGCGACAAGTATCTTCGGGCGGTCGAATGGAGAGCAAGCCTGCGCTCGCTGCCAAGACCACGCCGCCAAGAGCGAGCAGGTCATTCCACAAACCGCCCGCCGCACCCAGGGCTGTGGCTATCGCTGCAGCCGCCAGCATACCGAGAGGCGACAGCACCCACCCCCAACCCAAGGCACCGGCCGCCGCCACCGCAACAGCGGCTAAGCCGAGCCCGACACCGGCCCGCAAACCGGGATGAGTTTCCAGCGGAGGCGGCACATCTGGTTCACCGATTGCGTATCCGTGGCTGCGCAGCCGAGCCGCGATGTTTTCCAGGTACGCCAGGTTCGCAGACAAAAGATCGTGGCCGCTTGGCGCGGTTGGCAGGAAGCGCACGTAGAGAGCCTTGATGCCCCTCTCGCGTACAGCTCGTACATAGCGGTCGGCTGCTTGCTCGGCGGTGAGTACGTGCATTTCGTCCTCGCTGATGCTATGGGTCCTCACCACGCGCCCTTCTAAAATGCGGGCAAGCCTATCCGCGCCAAGTTGGGGGCTGAGTTCCAGCCATCCGAACTTGAGCTGGTTGGCGTCGAGACCTTCCTTGGTGGCTGCCAGACACAGCGGATTGCCAACAACCTCAGCCCCGACAAAGATTACGATTCGGGCCCCGACAGCGCGCGCAAGTCCGAGACAACCCTTTACCGATTCTTCCGAGCCAACCAGCGCGGACCGGGGCCGGGCTACCAGTTCTAACCCGGCCTGTCTTATGAGCGCCGCGGCTTGAGCGTCGTAGCCGAGGCCTAACTCGGTCGCCCGACAGATTGCCTGTGGGACCAGGAAGGACCGTCCCACGGGAATGATCGGCGCCAAGGTGCCACCGGCCTGTATGGTAGGCTCAAACATTATCCCCTTAGCCCGCAGCGCTTGTTGTATTTGATCTGCGTGTGTCCATGTGGCCACATTGATTACCAAATATCCCGCCGGTACGAAGGTCTGCGGCACCAGAGGACCACTGAGAACCTGTACTATCCCACGGTCTCTTAGGCCGGGCAGATTGTCCTCCACCAGGGCCACGTGACTCGCCGCCCCTCTTAGGCGCTGCAAAAGCTCTTGTGTACTCGTGCCAGAGGCCGCGGCAAGTCGGAGGATTTCATCCCAGTCCAGCACTATTGCAACATTCCCGGGTCGCTCCGATTGCACCCGCTGGCTTAACTGCCAAGCTGCGGCAGCTATACCTGCTACCGCCATTACCGCGACCACCATGCTTCTTGCTGACATCTTGTGATCCCGCCTTAGCGACGGCTTGCGACCCTGGCTCAACAAAAAGGGCAGCCGCCTTAGGCTGCCCCGTGGGAGACATTCACCAGGTCCTCTGATTTCTTACCGCTAACTGCCACGCGCCCAGGCTGCTGTGGCGGCCGCTTACTGGACATATCATGCGCCTGCCATTGCTGCGTCCGTTGGCCTAAGTATAACGTGACTGAGATAGTGGCTCAAGTTATGTGCGGGCGGGACGGTTCAGTTGTCTAAGAGCAGCGTTTGCCCGTGCTCTCAAGCGGCAGAACGACCGCAAAGATTTGGTGGGGAAGATAGTTTAAAGGGATTCTTCCCGAGTCAATTTCCCAGCTTTTGTCCTGCTGCTTTGGTCCAGCCCAGTGGCCGAAGAGTCGGTAGATAGGTGAGCACGACGGAAGGTGTGAGTCTGCCCTTATCGCTTGCGGTCAGGGGCTGGGCGCAGCTTCTACCAACCCTTGGCGATGAAATGAGAAGCGCTGGTAGTCCGACACGCACACCTCTGGCCGGTCCCTCAACACCGGGCGTCTTTAGGCTTTCCTGTTATTCTTGATGCCCTACAGCCCACAGCCGTCCAGGATAGGCGGTATCACGTGGGTCCACCCCAGCGGCATGAGGTGGATGCCGTCGCAGTACGGCCGCAGCGCCTGGATAAGCTCTATTGTTATCGCGATGGTCTCCTGCTGCTTGTCCTGGGCGTTTTTCATTCGCTCGATAAGCTCGTCCGGCACGTGCACCCCGGCGACGTTCTGATTCATGAACCGGGCCATGCCAGCGCTCTTGAGGACCACGATGCCGGCCATGACGGGAACGCCCAGGTCTCCGGCCATCTCCCGGAACCGAATGAATCGCTCCGGTTCGTAAATGGCCTGCGTTTGGACAAACTCGGCACCCGCTGCAATCTTTTTCCGCAGCTTCATTATTTGCAGCTCCAATGGGTCAAGGCCAGGGTTGACTACGCACCCCACGCAAAACTTTGGCGGAGGCCCCTGCAGCTCATTGCCAGCCAGGTCCTTGCCTTGCTCAAGCGTCCGCGCAGCCGTGATGAGCTGGACGCTGTCCAGGTCGAAGACCGGCTTCGCGTCGGGGTCGTCCCCGAGGGTGATGTAGTCGCCGGTGAGGGCAAGAAAGTCGGTAATGCCAAAGGCGGCGGCGCTAAGCAACTCCGACTGCAGGGAGATACGATTGCGGTCGCGGCAAACCACTTGCAAGATGGGGTGGTGCCCTGCTTCCTTGAGCTTAATGCAGCCGGCCAGAGAGCTGGCACGCATGACGGCTGATTGCAGGTCCGTCACGTTTATCCCGAGGACACGCCCGCGCAGATGCTCAGCCTCTTCAAGCATTTCGTGAAAGTCCACGCCCTTGGGCGGCGCTACTTCGCCGGTGATGAGAAACTCGCCGCGGTCTATGTGCTCGCGCAGACTCATTGACCTTTCACCTCTTTATTCTTCGTAGCCTTGCTCGCCGCCAGGGCGCCATGCCCATGTTGCTATCTTAGGCCTTCTTCAGGCGCGCCAGAGTATCTTCCGCTACCTGACTGCAAAGTTGCCGTAGCTTACCCAGTAGATTCTCGCACCGGCGCTGCGTCTCACCTGCAAAGCCCTTGTCGCTAAGGGAAGGCAGGTTCACGACGACGTTCATGTAGGCTGCCAGGGCTGCTCCTTCTAGCAAGGCAGCAGCACAGCCTGCGTCGCTTACCAGGTTAGGGTTGCCTTTCTCCACCAGATCGGGCAGCAGTCGGGCTATTTTGAGACTTTCCTCCAGCACGGCCACGGGTACAGCTAGGCTGGCCCTCAGCGCTTCCTGAATGGCCTGGGGCCGGCCTGGGTCATCCTTGGGCATCGAGTACGCTGCCCTGAACCCTCCGTAGGCGTCCATGTCGGCCTGCACCAGTTCTAAAAGGGCCTGGCGTCCGGCTTCCAGGGCGGCGAGGATGGCGCGCATGTCCTGCTCAACGGCAGCGTATTTTTCTCGCCCCACCGTGAAGGCAGCAACCATGGGGCCGAGGCCTGCCCCGAGGGCGGCTACCAAAGCCGCCACGCTCCCGCCACCTGGGGTAGGTGAGTCGCTCGCCAATCGCCCAAGATATTGGGCCAGCGTCCAATCCCGCGCGTGGACTGGCGAATCTGGGCTCATCAGTATCCTCCCCGCTTGATGGAACAGACTGCCTGAGCCGCCTAGAAGAGGCCCTTGATCTTTCCTTTCTCGTCAATGTCCACGTGCACGGCTGCTGGCTCGGTGGGCAGGGCAGGCATTGTGCGCATTTCTCCGCACAGCGGGTACAGGAAGCCAGCTCCCACGGCCGGCCTGATGTCCCGAATTGGCACCCTGAAGCCACTGGGCCGACCCAGGAGATTCGGGTCATGGCTTATGGAGTATTGTGTCTTCGCCATGCAAATAGGCAACTTGCCCAACCCAAACTTCTCATACTGGGCGATCTTGGCCTCCGCTTCCGGCATGAAATCTACGCCGTCGGCGCCGTACACCTGCGTGCATATCTTCTCGATCTTTTGTTTAATAGGCTCGTCGAGGTCATAAACGAAGCGCATTTCGGACGGTTGCTCACAAGCCTTGATAACGGCTTGGGCCAACTCCACACCGCCAGCGCCGGCGTGGGCGTGCACGCGCGACACCTCGGCCGCAAAAGCCCCTGCCTTCATGGCTTCCGTTCTCACAGCTTCGATCTCCTCTTCGGTGTCGGTTGGGAAAACGTTTACAGCCACGACCGGTGTGAGACCGAAGAGGCGCATGTTTTCGATGTGCTTGGCCAGGTTGGCACAACCACGTACCACAGCCTCAACGTTGGGCTTTTCGATTTCTTCCTTAGGCGGCTTTTTGCCGGGCGGCATCCGGAAGGCCCCGCCATGCATCTTGAGGGCTCGCACCGTGGCCACTATTACCACGGCGTCCGGGGCAAGACCCGATGCGCGGCATTTAATATTCACAAACTTCTCTGCCCCGCAGTCCGCCCCAAAGCCTGCCTCGGTGACTACGTATTCGCCGAGCTTGCAGGCAATCATGTCGGCTAGGATGGAATTTGCGCCGATGGCTATGTTGGCAAAGGGACCGGCATGGACGAAGGCTGGGCCGCCGTCGAGCCGCTGGACCAAATTGGGCTTGAGGGCATCCACCATCAGGGCCGCCATAGCCCCGCCCGCCCGCAGCATATCAGCCGTCACGGGATTGCCGTCCCTGTCGAAACCTATCCAGACACGGCCCAGTCGCTCCCGCAGGTCCTTGTAGCCGCTGGACAGGGCCAGAATGGCCATCACCTCAGAAGCCACGGAAATGTCGAAGCCTGTCTCCCGCGGCACGCCGCCGGTCTTGCCGCCCAAGCCCACCACGATGTGGCGCAGGGCCACGTCGTTTAGGTCAACGACGCGCTTCCATGTCACGGCGAGAGGGTCAATGTTGAGCGGGTTGCCGTGCCAGATGGAAGCGTCCACCATGGCCGCCAGGAGATTGTTGGCCATAGAGACGGCGTGAATATCGCCCGTAAAGTGCAGGTTGATATCTTCCATCGGCACAACCTGGGCGTAGCCGCCGCCGCAGGCGCCTCCCTTAATGCCAAATACCGGCCCGAGGGAAGGCTCGCGGATGCAGGTAATGGCGTTATGGCCGAGATGTTGCAGAGCCATGGTCAGGCCGATGGTGGTGACGGTCTTACCCTCTCCTAGAGGCGTCGGCGTTATGGCCGTGACGAGTATGTACTTAGCATTAGGCCGGTCGGCCAGACGGTCGAGCACGTCGAGTCTGACCTTGGCTTTGTACGGGCCGTAAAGTTCTAGCTCTTCGGGCAGTATTCCGCATTCGCTGGCTACTTCGGTGATGGGGCGTAGCTTGGCCGCCTGCGCGATGCTCAGGTCGTCATTCATGGATAAACCTCCCTCCCATCAGCGATGTCGCAGGAATAGGCTCTGGCAACCGGGGCAAGGCCTACCGGCCGGGTCTTACCCAGGGGCCGAGCCGTCAGCATACGATAGTTTAGCATAAGCGAGCGGGTTTGTGACAATAGGCACAAAGTCGGAGCGGGCACTCGTTGCCCGCTCCGCCACTATGCCCCGTAACTTTACAGCTCCTCGACGTAGTCCCGCAACGGTTTATTCCGCTTTGGTTGTCTTAGCTTCTTCAGGGCCTTTGCTTCGATCTGCCGAATTCTCTCTCGCGTCACCTCGAAGATGTGGCCAACTTCTTCCAAGGTGCGCTGGTAGCCGTCTTCCAGTCCGAATCGCAACTTCAAGACTTCCCGCTCGCGCTCCGTTAAAGTAGCCAGGACTTTCTCCAGTTGCTCTCGTAGCACCTGATTAGACGCCAAGTCCACAGGGGTCTCCTCCAGGTCGTCGGGGACAAAGTCGCCAAGGAAGGAGTTTTCTTCTTCTCCCACCGGAGCTTCTAAGGACAGTGGATCAGGGGCAATGCGCTTGATTTCTGCCACGCGCTCCAGCGGCATGTCCAGCTCCTTGGCCACTTCCTCGAGGGACGGCTCGCGCCCGAGCTGCTGCAGGAGCTGGCGAGAGGTTTTCACAATCCGGTTGATTGTCTCAACCATGTGGACGGGTATGCGGATTATGCGCCCCTGGTCAGCGATGGCGCGTGAGATGGCCTGTCTGATCCACCACGTGGCATAGGTAGAGAACTTGTAGCCCTTGCGGTAGTCAAACTTCTCCACGGCCCGCATGAGGCCCATGTTGCCTTCCTGAACCAGGTCCAGGAAGCTCATGGTGGACCGGCCGGTGTACTTGCGTGCTATGCTTACGACAAGGCGCAGGTTGGCATTGGCCAGCTTTTTCACGGCGTCCTCGTCGCGGAGTTTCACCAGGCCCGGCTCGACGCTGGGCGGGTCTACTTGCTGTGAGGGATACGCGCGAATTACGAGGCGCTGGGAGACCCCACGGGCGTCGGCTGGCGGCCATGTGCGCTCCAGGCGCGTCTGCTCAGGCTCGGGCGCAGTGCTGAACTCGATCTGGATGTTTTCCTGCAGGGGCAGGCCGGGCTTGCGACGCACAGGGCTATAACCGCGCACGCCACTGCGGCCACCCAAAACGAAGAATACGTAAGCCATGTCTGGCTTCAGCGGCTCGGCCAAGACCCAGGCAATCTCCCGCCGTTCATCACAGTACACTGGCTGGCCCGGGACCGGTTCGTCCATGGCGTCTAGCAGTTGAACAGTATGCTCGTTGATGGTGGCGGGGTCGAGGCGACGGTCAAACCTCACGCGTGGCGGTCGCCCAAGCGGCCAGTCCTCTGTGCCACTGGCCGGTTCGCTTTCCACCATCCGTGGCCCCGCACGGCTTGCCATCGTCTTGAACGTGAAACTGTAATTTTCGGCCATCGCCCGGCCGGTTTCGCCGCGAATGCCTCCTGGGCCGCCCAGGACTTCTACCTGGTAATGGTTGCGGTAGCGCAATGGCTCAGACGGCTTGAACACCACTCTCCACGGCTGTTCCGGCGTCACCGATACCTCGCCCGGCACAACATGTCCTTTTTTATCCTTCACCTTGATGCGATCAGGATGAGCCGTATCTGGGTGTATCGCGTCGTTGAAGTACAGGATTATCTCCGTATGAACATCAACGCCGCTCTCGCGGCCGCTGGGCGAGGTTTCGACGACCTTCAGCGGTTCGTTCATTGGCGTTGTGCGAAAGCGCCAAATGAAGTCTTCTGGGAAGGGCTCTCCGAGTATGTCAAAGATGCCTGCGTCGCCGCCTCTTACTGTCACCGTATATACCGTATTAGGCTCCAATCGCTCGTGAGGACGGAAACAGAGGCAGTTTTCAGCCGCGTCGTACCACAGGTCGCCCTCTCCACGTTGGATTCGGCGCGCCAGTTCTACCTCTTGCTCGGGAGTAAGCAGGGGCACTCTGCCGATGTCCCGCAGATACATCCGCACCGAGTCATCTATCGGGACTTGCTCAAGTTCCTGCAATTCGCTCGGCGCAATGCCCTGGAAAGGCTCCTCAGCTACGAGCAGGTCGTGCCCGTCCGTTATGCGCACACCTGCCTCCCCAAGCAGGCGGTACACCTCGTCCACACCGGCCGCATCGAGGGCTTCGCATTCGCTCAGTACGTCCTGGATTTCGGCGTACGTGAGCACGCCCTGGCGTCGGCCTTTCATTAGCAGCCGCCGCACCTCAGGAATTCTTCTTACGTCGCGAGGTCGTGCCACGAACCGAACTTATCCTCCTGCCTGGCGCCGCTTATGCGGCCGCCGACCAGCCCGGTGCCGTCCAGAATCCAAGGACGGGATCCGTCTGCCTTCGTAATATAGTGTTCCCTTTCTGCCGTGAAGCATTTCAACCAGTCGCAAGTATTCCTGGTACAGAGGGTCTTCGCGCGTGATTTCTCCTCGGTCTAGGCGTGCCATCACTTCCGCACGCACCTTTTCCAGCTCCCCTGCGGCTTCCTCTGGCGGTTGTACTTCGCTCACTCGCTCTGCTGCCTGCTCCCATCGCACAACTTCAACCCCACACGATACCAGAGTCACCATCTTGTGCAGTGCTGCCGCAAGCTCTTCCTCCGTCGGTTCTTTCCACTCACTCAACAAGAGCTCGGCCAAAACTTCCCGCGCTGTCACATCTTCTCCAACAAGGGCCGGCAGGTCGTCAGGCCGAAACTCCCCCTCCGCAACCTGGCCGGCCAACGCCTCAGCTATCCGCCGGTGCCCCGGGCCGGAAAAGGCTTGCGGGGTTAGCCTGTCAAAGATTTCGGCTGCCACGTCCGGATAGTTAAGCGCCGATGCCAGCAGCGACCGTTCCAGCCGCACCCTCCCTGGGGAAACTCCCGCAGCCGCCCCTGCCACCGTCCTGACAATGACTTCACGGTCCTCTGGTTCTCCGGCTGCTTGGGCAACCTCCGGACGCTGCTGAGCTTCCCTAAGTTTACGGCCTACTTCCATCCACAGCGCGCGCCGCATCATAGCCGTCCGAGCCGCGTCACCCTGCCCCCACCAGTCGGCTACCTTATCCAGGAACTCCATTCTTCGCGTCTGCGACGGTACCTCTGCCAGTAGTTGAGCCGCCCCCGAAATGGCCTCGGCCGGCGGTCGTTCGGCGTCTCGGTACTGGGCGAAAACAAGTTGTAGCCGAAACTCCACCGCCGGCAGAGCCTCGCTGACTACCTTCGTGAAGGCCTGCGGCCCGGCCTCGCGCACAAGAGTGTCCGGGTCGTGCCCGCCTGGCAATAGCGCAATCTTGACCGTGGACGGGCACCGTTCGAACATGGCAGTCTCGCGCAGAGCGGCCTTTAGGCCCGCGGCGTCGGCGTCATACGCCAGCACTATTTCGTCTGCGTACCGCGAAGCCAGGGCCAAGTGCTCGCGGGTGAGAGCTGTGCCCAGACACGCAACCACGTTTTCTATCCCGGCCTGGTGAAGGCTTATGACGTCGGTGTAGCCCTCGACGATGATGAGGCGTTCGACCTGAGCTGCTGCGTTTCGCGCCAAATTCAGCGCGTACAGCGTTTCTCCTTTGCGAAACACCGGAGTGTCGGGGGAGTTGATGTACTTGGCGGGCTCATCTTCGTCCAAAGCGCGGCCACCGAAGGCAATGGGCCGACCGGTAACGTCTTTCACCGGGAAGATGATACGGTTCACAAACATGTCTCGGTGGCTGCTGTGTACCAGGCCTGCTTGGGCTGCCAGCTCCGGCGACAATCCCCTGGCGGCGAGATGCCGCTGAAGCGCCTGGTCGTCGGCCGGGGCATAGCCTAGCTCGAAGCGCGTGATGGTTTCCTCAGTGAAACCCCGGCGGGCCAGATACTCCCACGCGGCTGTCCCTTCTGGGGATCGCAGAGCCTCCTGGAAAAACCGCAGGGCCACCTCATTTGCTCTGAACACTGCCTGGCGTAAGGAGCGGGCACGATCGTCCGGCTGGCGGACCGGGCGCCACTCGACCCCCACCTCTGTGGCCAACTGCTCGGCGGCCTCGGCGAAGGCGACGTTATTAATGCGCTGGACGAACGTAAAAATGTCGCCCGCCGCGCCGCAGCCGAAGCACTTCCACATGCCGGACCCGGCATCCACATAAAAGGACGGGTGGCGTTCCTGGTGGAAGGGACACCGACCCCGCCACCGACGGCCCGAGCGCTTTAGCGCCACGTAGCGCGAAATATAGGCAACGACGTCTATGCGTCGCTTGATTTCTTCTTTCGGCGAATCTGCTGCCATGGCTACTGGCGACCCTTGCTCCGCCGGGAGACAGCGGCCTATGGTACATTCTTCGCCCGTTGCCTGCGTCCTCCTTCAGGCACACCCGGCAGGCGTATCCCAAGAGCAGGCTCCACATTCTTTGACGACTGGCAAAGCATCACAGATAGCACCACAGACGCGGGCTGTTGAGCAGTCGGAAACTGTGCCCCGCTGGCCTCTCTGGCCAGCGGGGCGTCGAAACCTGCGAGGCAACTGGTTACCTCTGCCAGATGTGTATCCGCACTACCTTAAAGTCATGCAGGGTAAAGGCGATGTTTGATTCTTCATCGTATCGCAAGATGCAGTCGCGGCTGAAAACCCGGTTCACAATGCCAAACGTGACGGAAATCGAATTGTCGCCAGTCATCGGTCCCGCGGCCGTGTAGGTCTCAATGCGGTCCGGGTAGCCGTAGCGGTAGAGGACTCGCTTGAAGCTGTCGCCAAGCTTGACGTAGCGATGAGGCTGCCAGAGAGCCGTCCTGGCCCAATTGCACTCGCGCCCAGCGACCGCGATGCACGTGATATATCCGTCTCGGTCTATAGCGAATCCCATCACGACCGGTCCGCGCTGGTAAATCCACTCGACTTCGCCAGGCTGGAGTGTGATCCACACCGGAAGTGCCCAAATGGGGAACGGCACAGCCCCGGCGGCGGCTCCAGGCGCCGGCTGGGGCTGGGTCACCGCTACCCACGCCGGGAGCGCCCAAAGAGGCAATGCTATAGTACCGGCGGCCGAGTCAGTGCCACTAGCCGCTCCTGAGTTCTCGTGCCCCGCAGCGGCCACTGCTTGGGGCCCAGTGCCCGGCTCCATCATTGGGCCGCCCTTTCCTTGAGGCCCTATTCCCTGGGGCCCCATGCGTGGTCCCATCATCGGCGGCCCCATTCCTTGGGGCCCCATCATTGGAGGCGCCATTCCAGGCATGGCCCCAGGTTGGGTCATCAGCGGCACCCCAGCCGCCGCCCCAGGCGCCTGCGCCGCCGTGATCTGCTCGGTGCCTTCGCCGACCACTATCCCATCTGGCTGGTCCCAGACGTCCAGCAGATTGATTGCGTGCTGCCCAAGCCGCATCCCGGCGAGCTGTATTTCGTCGGCTGTCGCCCGTACGCACACCAGGACCATCGCCACTGCCGCTGCGTACCCGGATATCCTGGCCATGGAGCCCTCCCCCTTAATGTTTGTGCGACTCACGCTTCTTATGTTACCCCTCCGCCAGCCAGCCTGCAGTATATCATATCCCCAGCCCCAACTCAACAGCTGCGTTGCTTGTTGCCTCCCGTGCAGTGGTTCTTCTACTATTCGCCAGAATAGAGAAGCATGACTCCTCGCCCGGGCTCAAAAGTCAGGAAACGTCAGTGGTCCCCCCTCCCGCGGGTCGAATGAAGGGGATATGGGCGGGTAGCCCTGCTTATCCAAACCGGGGCTTCTCACCGCGGCCAGCAACTTGGCCGACCGTTCCAGCACGCAAGCAGGAGCGGGGACTGGTGCCGGGGAATTGTATTCTGCGGAGGTGCAGGCAATGCAAAAGTTGGCCAAAGATGGTGGCACACCTGTACGCGATACGACTACGCGGCCGTGGCCGAGCATCTCAAATGCTTCCGACCGTATGTTCGGCGCCGAAGAGATGGAACTGCTCCGCAAGGTCATTGAATCGGGCAATCTTTTCCGCTACGGCGGGACCATGGTGGATACTTTCGAGCAGGAAATGGCTGCTCGTTACGAGGTGGAACATGCCATCGCAGTAACATCAGGCACAGCGGCTATTCACACGGCGGTCGCGGCTCTAGACCTCGAGGTTGGCGACGAAATCATTACCACCACCGTCACCGACGCCGGTACAGTAATCGGTATCCTTCAGTGCAACTGCGTGCCCACCTTTGCTGACGTAGACCGCCGGACGATGAATCTCCGACCGGATAGTGTCGAGGCAGCCATCAGCGACCGTACCCGCGCCATAATCGTGGTGCACTTGTTTGGCCAGCCGGCCCCCATGGATGAAATCCTTGACGTCGCCCGGCGGCACAATCTATGGGTTATCGAGGACTGCTCCCAGTCCCATGGTGCCACCTTTGACGGCCGCCTGGTCGGGACCATGGGCCACCTGGGCGCCTTCAGCTTGCAACAATCGAAACAGATAGCCACCGGCGACGGCGGTGTCGTGATCACTAACAACGACGAGCTGGCTGCACGCGCCAGGGCCTTTCATGACAAGTACTTCGAGCGCGGCGGCACACTGCGCGGCTACGCGAAGCTGGGCATCAACTACCGCATGAATGAGCTGACTGGGGCCGTGGCCCTGGCTCTGTCTCTTATACACATCT
>JANZZA010000221.1 GCA_026419655.1 Armatimonadota bacterium
CCACAGCTTTTCTTGGCCGCGCGGGCCAAATATCCGTGTCACAGTGTTTTCGTCGGCGGCGCCCCAGTACTGGGCCCAGGCTCTTGCCATCCCCTTTACCGATGAACCTGGCAGGTACGGCACGCCGAGATTGCGGTCCCAGACGAAACCGTTTTCGGTCGGGTTAGGCAGACCCAGCCCGCTCACGAAGCGCCAGTGGGTCCTTGCAGTGAAAATACTGGCTCCATGTGCCTTCAGCAGCTTCGTGCGGCGCTCCCGGAACGTTTCGAGAGCTTTTTCGGCATCTTGCGGCGGCTTGCACCTGTACACGTCGTGCACCCGTGTGAGGAAGGTCTCAACGCTTCCCTCACTCACGTTCCAGTTCCTGTTCCAGAGCGCAGCGAACCGGTCAAAGACTAGCCCTGGGTTGGCGCCAACTAAAGAACGGCCGTCTCCCACTAACTCGGCAAGGTCTTCGTAGACCGGCACGCATAAGCCCTGCTGTTGCTGTTGTTGTGGGTGCTGGGGATGGGCTGCGGGGCCGCGCTGTTCTCCCTGCGGCCGGTCGCGGCGCCTGTCACGTGGTGTTCTCACGGCACCTAGCCGCCTCCTGATGGAAGAAATGCGTCGGCAAAGCGAACCAGCCAGGTTGACAGGGCGAGAACTTCTTCCGTGGCGTGCTGATATTGGATGCGTGAGCCGCTGGTCAGTTCTCTCATTACGCCGGCCGGATCACCCACTGTATACACCCCTGCCGAACAGAGCCACTCGGCAACGTCGGCGCAGAGACGCCAGGCTGCAGTGTCCTCTTTCCCTTCGCTTTTTCCGAGGAGGAAGGCAAGTGCTTGCCCTACCCCATTCATGAGCACCATTGCCGGCAGCCGCTTCGCCAGCCGAGCGTACTCCTGGGCCAGTGCGGTGTTCTGCACTTCATTGACGCTTCTCAGCGCGTGGGCTGCCCGCCGCTGCTCCATGAGCGCTCCCTGGGTCTGTTGCTCGCAGGCCATCATGCCTCGCCTCCCTGCGGAACGTCGCGAATCGTGATTGCACACCATCCCTGGCCAACGGTCTCGTTTCCACCCACTTGAACGTACCGGCTTTCCTCGATGAGCTGCGCTAACTTGTCTGCCACTTCCACGGGCGCCAAGGAGCCCTCGGCGTCGCGGCTCTTTTCGCATCGCACCCAAGCGTAGAAAAGACAGTCCCGCGGCAGACTTTCTTCATACCAAAGGTTGCCGTCGCTGGCGGTTTTGCGCTCCGTCAGAGCTACTCGTGCCGCGACCTGGGTGGTGTGCCTGACGAGATACTGGAAGTCTGCATCCGGAACAAGAACGCAATGTGTGCTGAACCGCGCCCTCACGTATTCGTACTCCTGTCCGCCTGGCAGGAATGTGGTACCAACCCACTTTTCTGCCGAGTTCCAGTCGGGGCTTGCCTCTGTGGCGAAGGTCAAATCCTCAAGTACAAGCTTGTCGGTGAATCCACTTCCTTGAGCCACGACCGCCGTAGCCTCAGCAACCTCCGGCGGCATCTGCGGGCACGCTGCGCCGCCCATCATTTTGATCTCCCGCGACAGCCGGTGCAGCACAAGAGGGCATGTGACCCAGACGAAAACTTTCGGAAAACTCCTAACAGGGAATGCGAGAAGTCGCGCTTCTCCGAAGGCTATGGCTCCAGCGTACAACCCGTCTCCGGCGCCGACTTCTGGGCCAAAGAGCCTGATTACATCCGGAGCTGCGCGGCCCCAAACCCGTTCTGCAAGCTCGCGCAGGCTGCCTTTGAGGCCCGTAGCGGGGATCACGGGAATACCTGTGTGCCGCTCACGTTGAACAGGCAGGTCAACCGCGCCAGTTGTCTGTCCCGTGCCTGGGTGAACGGACGTCTCGGCGTACAGCGCAAGCAACTTGGGCACCGGGGCCTGGTTGTTGTTCTTGTTGCTCATAGCTTCCCTGCCTCCCTTCGTCAAATCCACACTCCCAATGCCACCTGGCCATATCCGCTTTGCGCATCTTCCCCAATCTTGGCCATATGCAGCGCGGCAAGGTCTTCTGTGTCGCCGTCTTCTATTTCGCAGTAGTACACGCTGCCCGCCGGGACACACGCCTGTAGGCTCCGAGAGCAGTTATTGGCCAAATCCCAGCCTCCCAGCCACCGCGGCTTTTCTATGCGAGCGCTGACTATTCGCAGCTTGATGTTTCGGCCCGGCAGTGCCGGTTCCCATAGCCACTCGACAGCTCCCGGCTCGCCACGCGAGAGGGAAGTGGTACAAGTGGGGAGCCAACTGCCTCCAAACTTGCCCGGCTGGAGGAGTACCACTCTCAGCCTCTTCTTCTCCGCTATGGACTTGAGACATTTATCGCTCTGCTTGCCCACGGCGGGCGTGGTTTCCCGAATCTCACAAGTTACCATCCGCCCTTCTCCGCCTAATCGCAAAAGACTGCCGTTCAGCGCGGGCGCCATTTCGGCGGGCACTCCAGCCACGGTCACGCCAAGGCCGTACCCGTCGGCAAGCCGCATCATGGACAGGGAATACAGCAAGCCCTCCACCGTGGCCTTAGTGTCTTTGTCCTGCCCGATGCCAACCTTGTTCTCCTCGATAAGCACCTGGCCGAGCTCTCCGGGCTGCCACAGCACATCATCCAGAGACACCTCCTCGCCGGCTAAATAGGCCATCAACCCGCCTTCGGTAATCCATAGTGCGGGAGCGCTTCCTGGAACGGCGGGCGGCAGCCGCAGTCGGCCCAGGTCGCATTCCACGAGCCCGTCGGGCGCGGTGGTACAGGTGGACAGCTCCCCTGACGCTCCCCGCGCAACCAGCAGGTCAGCCGGGGCCGCAAAGTACCGCACCACCCCGGCTGGCGCTTGGCCGTCCTGCCTGACGAGGTAAGGCCCTCGAAGGTCCAGCGTGCCAGGTACGCTGCTGCCGGGTGCGCCAACGACCTCTGGCACTTCGCACGAGCCCTGCTTGGGGCAAGAGCCGCATTTGCCGGCACTGTACTGGGACACGCTTACGCAGAACCTTTCCAGTATGGCCGTTCTTACCATGCCCTGGAGGGTGGACGGAGCGGGCGGGAACAAACATTCCGCATACAGGGTCTCCCCGGCGTCGAAGGGCCGAGACCCCTTGAAGAACAAAGTATCTAAAGGCTGAAGCAGCAGCTCCAAGCTCCTATACCTCCTCCTGGACCAGGAAACGCACGAAGAGGCCCGCGTCCGCGGTCAGCCCGCGCGCCCGCCTGCCCGTACCGTCCCCGACCCACTCCACGCACAGGCAGATCAGTTCCCGCGCCAGTTCTTCAGCATCCGCCAGCGCCGAAGGCTCTCGCGCGTGCCTTACGGTGCTCAGATGTTCTGCCGCCACCAGCTTAATTGTGTCGCCCCAGGAAAGGGCCATGGTACCGCCCGGCTGGGCAATTTCCCAGAGGTCGCTCAGGCGGTACAACAACTTACTCGAAAAGCCGCCCTCTGCGGTCCCCTTTAGCCGGCTTACCAGAGTGTCTAAAAGCTCTACGGCCTGCCTTTGGCTCACGCCGACTTCGGGCATTGAAACTTCCCACGGCAGGCCCGCCGTTGCAACGGGGCCGCCGCGCTTCCAGACCTGCACCGCAAAGGCATCTCGGCCGACGCGACTTTTGGCCACTTCGTCGAGTATCCGATGCGCCGCCAGGATAGTTGGCCGCAGCGGCACCGTCGCGTGGCTGTAGACTATGCCTGCGCTTATTGACCACCCCTGTGGCGCTTCGCCTATGCATTCAAAGTACTTCAGCCGCAGCCGCCAGGCCACCCTCAGAGCCGTCCGCACTGGCAGCATGGCCAGTACGTCGTCCCCACCAGCATAGATAAGCTTGCCGTTGCCCTCCGTCCCTTCCACCACATCTCGCACGCCGGCCGAGAACATCCCAAGCGCACCCGAGATTTCCTCTTTCCGATTGGGGTTCTCTCCGAGAATCTGCCCCATGCGGTCGCCGTCCATCAAAAGCACTGCGTAAAAGTCCGTGGGCTGCTTCAAACCCGCCGGCAGCGCACCCCTCAGCTTGGCGAGGGCTTCCAGTATGGGCTGGCGAAGGCGTTTCGCCTCCTGGGGACTCAGCCCGGAGAAGAGGTCATCGTGAATTATCCCGTCCTCCGTGAACAAGTCACCGTCCCAGCGTGCCAGGGGTTTTCGAGCGCCCTCCGGCATGTCTCCGAGCGCTGCCTGCAATGCACCGAAGCAACGGAGCGCGTCGGAAACATCCGGGACGCTTTGGCCTTCAACCCTCACTTCGGCGACTGCTCCGTCGAATGTTTCCAAAGCGTTTTGCAGGGCCTTGGCTTCCGCGCCGCGTGCTTTCTCAGCCACCTCTATCCGCCACGGAATGCTCGCGATGGTGCGCGTCGAAGGGTAACTGACCTCAGCCCCCCAGACCCTCGGCAGCAGGCGCTTTGCTGTGCACACGGCGCAAAGCCTCTCCCTGCCATCGCGACGAAGGTCCCAGGTCCGCAGCTTCCTGGCGAGCTCTATCCAGAAGTTCCTTACCTCTTCGCGCCTCTCAGCGGCCGCCGGATAAAGACATTGCCGCCGTCCGCAAACCGTGCATTTCTCTCCAGGTTCCGCGTCAGCATTGAAACTTCGCAGCAGCTTGCGCCGGTCGAGGTCTTGCGCTTCTCCAACGACCCACATGCTTTCCCATAATCCTTCTGTCTGCCGACGCCATGTCTCCTGGAGCTGCTGGTCAGAGGCAAAACGTGAATCCGCCTTGCATACGAGCGCCCACACGCTTTCTGTTTCCCTTTGCCATGCCGTCCTCCATGCCTCGACCGCTGCCTGGACTACCTCCCGCACCTTCTCGCCCTCGCCAGGAATTTCCGCTTCAAACCTGTTGGGCAGCGAACCAACCGGAGCCACCCGGGCGGGATGGGGGCCGCCATTTCGCGCCGCTGCAACCGCCTTCATCAGCGGGTCCGTCCACTGCCCGCTGGCATCCTGCACCGCCGGCAAAACAATCCTTCCTCCGCCGCTCACGATCTCGTACATCGCCTGGCCCGCCAGGTAAGAAAGCAGCCACGACCCAGCCCACAAATCCCTCGTCCGCCGTGCCTCCGACACGAACTCCTGCACCGGCCCGAAGAATATGTGCACTCTCACTCAGGTTTCACCTCTGTCCAGCCAGAGGACACCAGGTAGTCGAGGAACTTCGAGACCGCATCGAAATTCGTCGGAGCCTGGGTGATGGAAGAGGCCCGGATGTGTTCCCGCTCCTTGTTCTTGGTACGTGCGGTCGCTCGTATCTGCGCACCTTCGGGCAAAAAGGAAGCGGTGGGCAAGAAAACGGCCACCACTATATGCTCCCCCCTCTGCGCTGGGGCCACGTGGAGCAGCAAGGGACTCGCGCGCCGGGTCAGCTCACGCTCTATTTCTCCACACCTTCGCAGGATGACCGCGTCGAACTCTGCGATTTCGGGCATCCTGTTGAGGTCTCTTCTATTCTTGAAAAAATAGTTATGCGGCAGCCCGAACGCTGCTCGTTCCGGGCGGCGGGCAATCCGGGGACGCTGGCCCGTGCTTCCCCCTTGAAAGTGCGGCTCACAGTCCTCCAAGAAGGCCTCGACCGCCGATTTGTCATCGGTGTACAACTGGCAGGCGGTAGCTTGCGCTTGACTCGAGCGCGCGGACTTAAGCGCGCCACCCACCGTATTGAGCGCTGACCTCCAATCAAGGTCCGTGGTCCGTATTAGCACCCGTGCTTCCGATGAGAAGCTTGTGTGAGCTGCGGGAGGTTCTTTCTCAAACCGCTTCAGTAACTCCTGGACGCACTTCTTGAACCCTGTCGTGTGAACATGCCAAAGAGAGGTCTCGGGGACGTTCCCACTGATTCTAGTCGCCTGCAGGGAACCCCACCCGCGCCGCGACCGGCTCCCCAAGCCGCCAAACTGGACCAGAGCCCACAGAGCGTCGAGAACCTCCTTCTTCGTCTGCTCCCTTGCGGTGTCGCCTCTGCCTGTGAACGCTATCTCGATTTCGAACTCCTGTCCGGGTTCTATGTAACAGCGTTCGTTGATGAACGCTCGCAGCCTGCGGCCTTGTCCACGAGCTGCCTCTCTCTCTTCCTTTTTCGGGGCCCTGATTAGCCCGTAGCCCAGATACGCCATCTCTGCGGTCCACGAATCATCCTCCAGCGGGCCAACGGTCTGGAGCCCGCCCTGGTCACAAGACACCCGCACAAAGAAAGCAGCTTGGCCCTGGTCTTTGTCCGCGCCGCCGAATATTCTGGCCTCCTCGCCCGGGTCAAGACGCGGATGCAGCGCCCTGTACCACCACCTCAGCACGCCCTTTATGCTGGGCGGGCGCAGCTCCGCGCACTTGTTCGGCTCCGCTCCTCCCAGAAACAGGGGAGTTACTGTCCGCAGCGTCACTGTCAAAACGTCTGGGTTCATCCGACCGCCCCCGGACATGGACCAACGCGCTTCCGCGACCGCTACCGTCCCACCGCCTCTTGCCGCCCGCCCCCGAAGCGCTCAGCGCTGTCTTGCGCACTCCCAGGTGCTCAATGC
>JANZZA010000021.1 GCA_026419655.1 Armatimonadota bacterium
GACCCGTGCCAGCCTGCGGCAAGCTGCGCGTTCTACTCGGTGGGCAACTCGAAAGCGACGTGCCAAAACCTGTTTTCCCGCACATTGGGGTTGTCTTCGCGCGGGTGGAAGCTGGCGGCGTAAAGGTGGACGGTGTCGCCGTCAGCCTGGCCACCGAAGCGTTCCGGGCGCAGGGTATGGATGACATAGCCCTCGAGTACTTCTGTGCCGGGCAGACTGTATTCCCTGGATGGCCTGAAATCCGGCTGCGCAAGTGCCCACAGCCGCAGCACTGGCTGGCCAGCGTACCGCGCCAGCAAGAACCAGCGCCCAGTGCTGCTGACGAAAAGGCGTGTTGAGGCAAGGTGCTCCAGGCCCGTTTTGAATACCTGGGCTGTCGCGTCGGGGTGCAGACGGGCGATGTAGTGGTCCATGGGCTTTGCGCGGGCCTCTTCGACGGTTGCGCCCTCGCGGTAGGAGTAGCTGAGGTACACGTGACCGTCGGGCGCCAAAATCATGTCGTTGAGCCATGTGTCGCCGTACTCAGGCATGAGCCAGGGCGTGTTGTGCCATGCCCCGCGCGTCAGGTCCTCGCAAGAAGCAAGGCGCACATGGCGCCAGGAGTAATGCGGCGGGTCGGGGTTAGCCTTTGGGTCAGCGATGGCCGAGTTGAGGACGGCTATGGCGCGGCGGCCGCGAAGGACTTACCCGATGTACCCGTACCGGCCCTCTGGTGTCTCCAGGCGGCTGGTATACCAGCGGTCAGTCTCGTGGTCGTAGAAAGCCGCGATGACCGTGTTTGGTACGAAGGCGGTGAAGTCAGGCGAGGCGGCATGCATAATGAGGAAATTGCCCTCGGGGCTGATACTGGCGCCCAAATAAGCACAGGTGCCAGTGTACAGTGGCTCAAAGGTGGACGGGTCAAGGGGCACGCGCGAGCGGTAGACGGTGCAGTCGGCATAGCCGTAGTTCCCCACGGCCCAGAAACGGCCATCTGGGCCGACCAGGATTGTGTAGAGATTGAAGGGGACAGGGTTGCCGAGGGGGCCCCAGGTACCCTCACGGCGCTGGAAGAAGCAAGTGGGGTTCTGGAAGGGCTTATCAGGGGGAGTTTCCGCCGGGCCGGGCAGCAGGGCACTCGCGTAGAGGGTACCGTCGTACATAAGCAGGCGGCTGCTGTGCCAGCCGTGAATGCCGCCTGCCATCTGGTCGGCGACAAGTTCGACCCGGGTCGGGATAGCAACTGGTTCGGCCCAGGCGGGCAACAGAGCGACTAAGCTGACAACCGTCGCTGCCGACATGACGGCGAGGCACCATACAGATAGCATGGCCATGTCGCCTGACCACTTCCTCCTGGCAAGCATACGCGAGGGTACCACGACTACTTACCGCAGAAAAGCTGCTGACCACTGCGCAGCAGTGTTTGATTCTCCAAGAATCGTGTTCCTCAGCGCGGAGGGAGACGGCCGAGATAATCAGGACTGTTGCCAAAGTTTCTGCAGCTTTTCGGAGATGCGCTCTGAGGCAAAAGATGGGGGACACAACCCTATACACTCTTGTGGCCGTTTAGAAGCCAACACCGGCTTTGTGCCAGACCACCAAGGCGCTTCTCCGCCCCTTACTCTTTCCTGCCTGAAACAAAAACCTGAGTAAACTGAATACCCCCCACCCAATTGTGCCTTGTGGGGCTGCAGGGGGATAGCATATAATCGCCCCCGCGTTGGAGCGCTACCTAAGGAGAGGATTGCGGTGCGGGCGGACGGCCGCGCCCCAGACGAATTAAGGGAGTGCACTATCGAGCGGGGTGTCAATCGGCACGCTGAGGGGTCGGCACTGATCAAACTTGGCAACACCCATGTTCTGTGTACGGCTACGGTGACGGACCGGCTCCCAAAGTGGTTGGCCGGCTCCGACCAGGGCTGGATTACTGCCGAGTACGCGCTGCTACCGAGAGCCACGGCGGACCGCACCCCGAGGGAAAGCTCGGGCAACGTCAGCGGGCGTACTTATGAGATTCAGCGCATGATTGGCCGGGCGCTGCGGGCGGCGTGCGACCTACGGGCCCTCGCTCCGTGGGCCGTGATAATGGACTGCGATGTGCTCCAGGCTGACGGCGGCACGCGCACGGCTGCTATTACCGGGGCTTACGTGGCCCTCGCCGAGGCGATGGCGTGGCTCCTGGGCCGCAACATGATTCGCTCCTGGCCGCTGACCTGCCAGGTGGCGGCGGTGTCGGCCGGGTTGGTCCTGGGAGAGGTACTGGTGGACCTCACCTACCAGGAGGACAGCACGGCGGCGGTGGACATGAACCTGGTAATGGCCCACACCGGCCGGGTCATAGAAATCCAGGCCGCCGCCGAGGGGAACCCCTTTACCTTCGAAAACCTCAACGCCATGCTGGCCGCCGCAACAAAGCGCCTCAAAGACCTTTACGCGATCCAGCAAAAGGCGCTGGAGGGCCTGGTGACCAGGCCAGGCTAGTCGGCGTAGCTTGCAAAAGAACAAAACGGCACTGGCGCTCGATCACCACCCGGGCAGACACCATGCTGCAGCTAGTCGTGGGGTCCAACAATCCGGGCAAGATCCGCGAAATCAGGCAAATGCTAGCGGCCTGGGACATGAAGGTGGTCTCCTACTCCGAAGCCGGCGGCGCCGGAGACCTGCCTGAAGAAGGCCAGACCTTTGAGGAAAACGCCGCCGCCAAGGCCGTGGAGGCCGCGCGACGGACAGGCCTGTTGGCTTTGGCGGACGACAGTGGGCTTTGCGTAGAGGCTTTGGGCGGGCGGCCGGGCGTGCTTTCTGCCCTTTACGGGGGCGCCCAGGCCGACGACGCGACCCGTTGCCGGCTTCTTCTTGAGGAGTTGCGGGCTGCTGCTACCACCAACAGGCTTGCGGAATTCGTATGTGTCTTAGCCCTGGCGACACCGGAAGGCCTGGTAGCATGTTGGGCTGGACGGGTGGTGGGCGTCATCGCCGATGAGCCAAGAGGTGCGGGTGGCTTCGGCTATGACCCGATTTTCCTATACTTGCCTGCCGGACGGACCCTTGCGGAAATGCCCCCGCAGGAAAAGAATGCCGTGAGCCACCGCGGAAGGGCCGTCCGGCGTCTCCCTGAAGTCCTCAGTCGGCACGGCTTTACGCCCTAGGCGACAACGCGGCGAGGCACACATGACTCCTCCGAGGTTATTACCGGACAACCGTGTTATTGTTGGTGACTGCCGACGTGATCTTTGCGCAACCCAGCTTTGCGCGTGCTGACTCCCCCAGCGAGTCCAACCCCTTGGAGCCTGTCGCAAAAGTCCCTACACCGGCTCCCACACGCCGTCGCAGGCAAAAGGTGGGACGCAGGGAGTTTTGCATTTCCACAGTCTGCGTACGCCAGCACCAGCTTCTGCAACAGTCTACTTTTGGCTGCAGGGATAATACTTTCTGCGGCGGGTAGCCCGAAAACGACTGTTTTGCAGCAGTACGCTACGGGTTATTCAATGGCCCTTTGCCAGTCGGAAAAGTCCTGAGGTGATTGTCGCACAACCCCAATTTGCGCGTGCTGACTTGTTTAGCGAGTACGTCCCTGGGGCCGCAAAGGTAGCACTTTCTGCGCCGGGCAGGCCGAAAAAGGTCGTTTTGCGGCAGTCCCCAAGAGAACCGGAGTACCTCTAAGCCGTTCCAGGGTTTGGGCGGCAGGGACCTTGTGTGATAAAGTGACGCTGCCGTGAAAGTCACGATACCCCGGGTGAAGGTGAAAACGAGCAACGCCGCCGTGAGAGTCCGGAGACCTTGGGTGCAACTAAAACGGGTATATCTTTATGACGACCCGGAAATGGACGGGCTCGACACCGAGGCCTTGGGCCGGTATCTCCGCGCTCGCCTGCCTCAGGTCGCGGTAGAAGTGCGAGGGGAGTTTTTCACGCACCAGCTCCGCCGGGTGGCCGAAGAGGACCAGGGAACTGCTGCTAGAGAGCTGGCAAAACAACTCCGCCGAGCACAAGTGAAGGACCTGGTGCATCCGGCAGAGCGACGCGCCAGCGGGCGCGAAGACCCAGCCGAGCTGGGCCTTGGGCCAGTTTACCGCGCGGCCGCCCTGCAAGCCATCATGTCCGTGTTGCTGCATTCTTCAGAAGCAGGGCTTGATCACCTGCACATAGTTCTCGCTGGACAGGCCATTGGCGACTGGGACGAAACGCGGCAATTTCGCCTGCGGGTGGCGTGCTTGGGCCAGCCTTCGATCGTTTCCACGGTGGGGCTGGTCGAAGTTCCCCGCCGCCCGCGGCAGTATAGCTTCATGCGGGCGCACCTGGTGGCCCTTGGTCTTGAAGAAGACCTCGATGACTTGGCGGAGGCCTTCGGCCGACAGGCCCTTGGCTATGGGGATCCGCGCATCAACGACGTCCTCAAGGGCTACGCTCTCATGGCAGTGTTTTATCGCCTTTACGGGGAGGGGCCATGCGCAGACCGCACATGCCGCTTATACGACGCCGCGACGCAAGAAGAACTACTGGCGTGCCAGTGTGGGCCGAGGACAAGGCTGTGTCGGCGTCACTCGGAAATGCTAGCTGCTGCAGGCGGCAGACCAGAGTAATATTTCGCGCCAAAGGTCGTGGAAGCCGTGGTTCCTCTGGCCTAGCCTGATAACAGCACGGGCGGGAGAAAACCGTCAAGCCATGCCTGAGGTCGCCGGAGAATCTGGTGAAGTATTAGTACCTGCGCCGGGCGAGCCAACCGCCGACGGCCAGCCGCGCTGGCAAGCCACCTTGGCCGCCGCCTGGGTCGCCCAGCTACTCGCCATAACAGGCTTCTCCTTTGTAATGCCTTTCATCCCCTTCTACCTGCGGGACCTGGGCGTGCGGAGCGAGAAGTTGGTGGCCTTGTGGTCTGGGGCAATCATCACCGCCAGCGGCCTCTCGATGACTCTTTTTGCGCCCTTTTGGGGCGTGTTAGCTGACCGCTACGGGCGCAAGCCCATGGTGCAGCGGGCCATGTTCGCTGGCGCGGTCATCCTCTCCCTTATGGGTCTCGCCGGCAACGTCTATCATCTGTTTGTCCTGCGGATTCTTCAAGGGGTTTTCACAGGCACAATTTCGGCGTCAGTGGCGCTGGTCTCCGGCGTGACACCCCAGCGGCGCCTTGGCTCAAGCCTGGGACTGATGCAGGCAGCAGTATTCCTCGGATCGGCGGCGGGGCCGTGGCTGGGGGGAGTCTGCGCCGACCGCTTCGGTTACAGGTTGCCGTTTCCGATGGCCGGAATGCTGCTGGCAATAGCTGGCATTTTGGTGCTTTTCATGGTGCGCGAGGACTTTCGTCGGCCTGCGGTACGAGCGCAGGTAGGTACGCTGCGTCAAGTTCTTTTGCTTCCCGGATTTACTGGCGTCCTCACGCTTGTACTCATGGTAAACCTCGCCTCCACGGTGGTGGCGCCAGTATTTCCGCTCTTCGTCGAGCAGATAATGCACACGAGAGCAGGAGTAGCCACAGTGACGGGGCTGCTTCTGGCCGTGGGGGGCCTGGTGGCTGGGGTGGCGTCAATGGCCTTAGGGCGGCTGAGCGACCGCATAGGGCATGGGCGGATGCTGGTGAGCTGCACGGCTGTTTCAGGCGTCCTCTCCGGGCTGCTGGCGGCGGCCAATAGCGTAGGCCAGCTTTTCGCCTTGCGCGTCGGGTTTGGGCTTTCCTCTGGCGGCACTGGGCCGGCCATGAACGCCCTTATCGCCCGCTCAGTGCCCAATTCCAGCTATGGGCGGGCGTATGGACTCATGGCGTCGGCAAGCAGTTTGGGGTGGGCTTTGGGGCCAATGCTGGGTGGTACAGTGGCGTCGGCCTACGGTCTGCGGGCGCCTTTTGTGGCCACCGCGATGCTGCTGATAGCGGTGTCTGCTATGGCGGCCTTGCGCATAGTTCCCACCATGGACGCCGCGAGCCGAGAGCAGTCTTCTCTCAGTTGCCATTCGAGACCGGCAAGGGCTGAATAAGGCTTCACGGGCGAGGCGAAAGGCGCGCCGTAGAAGAAGAGCACGCGGGGAGTGTCGGTGGGGCTCTCACTGGTGAGTGTTGCAAAAGCCGACCGAGCGGTCGCAGGGAATAAATGCAAGTAAAAGGTCGGGCACGCAGCTCTGTAAACTTTCGGCACCTCATCCAGGCCTGCGCGAGATTTTGCGGCACTCACCATTGCAAGCAAGGTGTGGTAGCTGGCCGTGCTACAGGGCGGGGGAATCCAAGTGAGCGCCCGCGGGCTTGTCGTAATTGCAGGGCTTCTTCTTGCGGAGGGCACCTGGCCGGCCGGGCAGGTGGTCGGGTCTGCACAGCCCCGAGTAGCGGTTTTCTGTGAGCGGGGCTTCCCGTACTACGGAGCAAATCAGGCGGTCAGCCCAAGGCTGATTGCG
>JANZZA010000258.1 GCA_026419655.1 Armatimonadota bacterium
CCCGACGGCGCAAAGGTCTCCGGCACGACGGCTGGCCCAGCCTATGTCCTGGCCAAGTACGCCGCCATCTCCGGCGACCCTGCCATCCTTGAGGGCATGAAGAAAGCTCTGGTGTGGCTGCGGACGCAAAGGGTCCCGCGGGGCGCCCAGGGGTGGGAGTGTCCGATCTTCCAGCCGGACGTGCTTGCCTCGGCCATGGCTGTGCGGGCCTTTGTTTGGGGCTACATGGCCACAGGCGACGAGAGCTACCTCGACGACGCCCGCTTCTGGGCGCGCACCGGCCTGCCCTTCCAGTACGCCTGGGACGACGGCCAGCACCCGGGTATGCGCTACGCCAGCATTCCAGTCTTCGGCAGCACCTTCATGACCCACTCCTGGCTCGGCCTGCCCGTGCAGTGGTGCGGACTAGTTTATGCTTACGGGCTTGTCGAGCTGCAGCGCTTTGACAAAAACGACCGGTGGCGCAAGCAGGTCGAGGGCATGACCGTTAGCGCTATGTACCAGCAATGGCCCATGGACAATCCCGAGCTGGCGGGCACATATCCAGATAGCTTCGCGCGCTATTTTGCCGGCCGCAATCCCGTTTTCATAAACCCGGAAGACATCCAGGTCAATCTTATGGCGCTGCGCGGGCTTGACCCGGGCCTGCGGGTGGCGCGGGCGCAGATGGGCGACGGCTGGGCATCGGTCACGGCGCCCGGGGATGTGACGGCCAGCGTCGAGGGCGCCACCCTGCGAGCTCAGGTTAAGTACGTACCGGGCGAAATCGTCTACCTCACTGTCGCGCCTGTCGCCCTGGGCCAGGATGCCGCGTTCAGCGCCGGCGGCGAGGCCCTCAACCGCAGCGACGACCTGCCACCAGGCGCCACTGGCTGGGCCTACCATAGCGACACTCATATCCTCTGCCTCGGCGTGCGCTGCGATGCTCAGGGCACGGCGTCCGTCGCCTTGCACGGCCTGGCGTATTCCCCCATATCACCGCCGCAGCCGAAATCGGGCTGGGAATTCGAGGAAGGCGTGCAAGGTTGGACGGTGGGGCATTCCTGCACCGTGGCACCGGCGGATGGG
>JANZZA010000259.1 GCA_026419655.1 Armatimonadota bacterium
ACTAACTTTACCTCGATCCGCTGGCCGTCGGCGAAAACCACAGGCTGGGGACTGACCTTCTCGCAATTCCACACCAACCGCCTGGTCGCAGCGTTATAGGTCAACCCGGCGCGGTCGCAACGATAGTCTCGGTCGGCGACCTTGAGCACGACACTGGTCGGGTCAATGCCAGCAGGGCCGCGGTCGTCGAGGACAAGCTGGATTTCGCTTTCGGCCGCGCGCTGGCCATCTGCCGGCCCAACGGCTGACGCCTGTGGCCTCTCGGCGTCCACCAAAAACCGTCGGGATAGCTCCGCAGAGACGTTTCCTGCAGTGTCATAGGCCTTCGCGCAGAACCAGTAGAGCCCGCTGGTCTTCGGCGGCACATCGAATTCCAGTTTCTCGGCATTGGGCTGCTTGGGCACTGCGGTGGAGCTAAGAACGTCCAGGACCCAGGCCACGCCTCCAATGCCGCCTGGGTCCGCAGCCACGACCGAAGCCTTGATAGGCTCCAGGCCGCTGACCACTGGCGCAATCTGAAAGTTGTCCAGCCAGATTTCACGCCGCCGGAAGTTGGCAGTTATCGGCCCCCAGTCAGAGAGCACAAACCAGTCAACCCGATAGGCCGGCGCTGTGGGGTCATCAGCAACGAGCATGTCGTAAAGATTGAACTCCAGATGATGCCATTTACCATCAGCGCGTACGTCCTCAATCTTACCAATGTAGCCAATCGGGTTGTCGGTGTCGGTAAACTTAATGCCCTTCCAGTCACCATTCACGTAAACCGCAAAGTCGCCGCGGTAGTGGGGCAGGATACAATAGTCGAGGCTGACCAGCCGATAGACGCCGGCGTCAAAGGGTTGGTTGACGAGGCGCACGCCAAAGCGCCCCATTTCCGAGGGATTGGTCAGCCGCAAGCTGGCCTTGCCTGAGGCAGCTTTTGAGCGGTCAAGGGCCAGAAATGCGCCTCCACCGCCGGAATACGATTCCATACTCGTGATTTCCGTCTCGAAATCTGCGTCTGCAAGATACTTGCGGCCGAGGGAAATGCCAGCAATGCGCGGCGCCCGCTTGTCCTTCTCCGCAGAGTAAGTGAAAGTCCACGATAGCGGCCCGGATAGTGCGTTGCCAGCTACATCGCGCAGTCCAGTCAATTCCACCTGTACAGGCTTGCCTGACTCAAAGGTCAGACCAGCAAGCCCTGGCTCTACCACAACGCGACTAGCTGCCGGGTCTATCGTTACCCCCGGCTGACCCGGCTGGAGGGTTTTGGATGCAATCCTGAGCTGAACGGACCGCCAGTTTATCGCGTTGAAGGGTGGGTCGGAGATGCCCACGATGATGTCCTCGTCGCCAGCCAAAGAGCCGGGAGCCGGGGACATAAGCGCAGCCGTTGGGGCATCCACGTCAATGGCCACGGGCGCGTGAGCAGTCCCTAGCCATGTGCCATCATCCAACTGACAAGCAGCGTGAACGTACCACCAGCCGCTCTTGCTAGCCATCACTTCCTTATCTGCCGGCGCCTGAACTGCGTCGCGCGGCGGCTCACTCATCGGCGACTGGTCCACCAGCCAGGCCACGCCCTTCAGGTTCTTTCCGGCCGGCGGTCGCGGCGGAGCGATGACGAGCTTAGCGACCGGGCCGTAGAGGCGGAGATTGTCCAGGGACCACGAAGCTCCAGCGGCATTGCCGCCAAAGCCCGCTCCGAGATAGTCGCGCTCGTTAAGATTGCCAAACCACAATGCAGTGACCTGCAGCGTGTCGGCGGCCCATGCCCTCGCTGCTTGCCGCAGCAAGGCGCCAAGGTCCACCCGCGCATGATGCCACTGGCCATCGGCCTGGACGTTTTCTATGCGGCCGGCCAGGTCCGCCAGCCCCGCGCCATCAGGCCGGCCCGTGAAGATTATCTCATACGTGCGGTCGTTGACCTGTGCGTACAGGTTCACCTTCACGTCCGGTCCAACCCTGTAGTCAAACTCGAGGATGGGAAGCTGCGCCGCGTCAAAAGGCTTCGGCGCAATGTCAACCCCGAAAACCCCGCCAGGCCCAGTGTTGATAATCTTGAGACACCGCGCCGAGCCTTCCGCGCCAGGCGACGCCAGGGTGATTTTTGCGAATCCGGGCGCACGAGGCTGTAGTGGCTCGACGTTGTTCTCGAAATCGTTGCCGACGAGCGTAGACACAGAAAGCTTCGGCGGAGGCAGGTTGGCAACGGCCTGGGTATTATTGGCCGGTACGGCCTTCCGCCCATCGGCTGCCAGCTCAGCCCTCACCGTCCATTTCTCGGGCGGCAACGGAGGCTGAGGCTGCGCTAGAGCCTCATACCAAATACCCACCCGGGCCAGAACTATACGGTTATCGTAACCCCACAGGGCTACTCGGCCACCCGGCAATGGGGCCGGGTCTCGCGCCTCGCAGGCCAATTTCTCGTCCACGTAAAGCTGCAGCAAGTTGCCAACCTTACGTGCCCGGATACCCCACCACTTGCGGTGAAACTCATACCCGCCCCAGGTCTGGTCTTCAAACACAGGCATAAGGCACTTCGGGTCGGTCGTCTCGGCCAGGATTCTGCCTTGCTTGACAATGGCCGTGCGGCTGTTCTGCCAGCCGCCAACGATGAA
>JANZZA010000025.1 GCA_026419655.1 Armatimonadota bacterium
GCTCCCATTTCTGAGCAGGCGAGCCGGTCCGCACGTCAATGGCCAGCGGCTCAGCTCCGCCAACGAAGGCCAGGTCCACACTGCCTGGAACGAAAGGCGGATTTGCCACCGCTTCGGCAACCTGACCTACGCCACAAACCGTCACGGTATCTTCGGCATCGCCCGCCCGGGCCACCAAAGGTACGAGCACATCCCCGTCGGCACCGATGGCCAGGGGCTCGGCCGCCTCCGCGGCGGAAGTGGTTGCCCCGAGCTGGATATTCCCAGCCGCGGCACACCAGACCCAGTAGCCAACCCATGGCCGCAGTTCGGTTTCGGCCCCAAGGGGCGGATAAGTTACGTTGGCCACTAGTTTATAGCTGCTTCCGTCCCACCACCACGCGTACCGGAAGCCCTTCGTTCCGAGCTTCAACTGGCTCAGAGGCAGATTGGTAAAGAATGGATTACTTATCAGGTTCCAGCCTGCAGGCACACTCAATTGCTGCGGCGGGGAAAGTCGCGTGCCGGCAATGTAGGCCGTAACGGTCCGCGTCACTCCCCACTTGGCGAAGTACCCTTTGCCCACCACATGCCCTACTTGGGTCGCTCCGCCGTTGTCAATCACCCACGCAGGCTGAGCCGTGTTGTACTCGGCCACTGCGGCGGCAGCGAGCAGACCACGGACGCGGGCGCCGTCTGTGTTTAGCGGCACGCCCACGCTGTACACCTTCGTCGCCTCCACAGCGAAGGCATGCCAGAAGGGCGTCCTGAAGGACACCTTGTTATCGTTGCCCACCTGCTTATCATTGACGCTCGTAGCCGTGGTAGGACAGGTGAGCTCGTATCCGGTGTCTTGCGCCAGTTCGGCGGCAGTGGTCACATTGACCTTGCGCCGGTCGTTCTGGTCCAGGGCTACCGCAGAAATCTGGACAGATGCTCCTCCCGCCCCGGTGAGGCGCCACTGGCCGGCCGTGCCTATATCCTTCATGGCCATGTTGAACTCGGCCACGATTGTCTTGTTCACGCCGTCATGTTTGAGGCTCGCTGCAATCAGTTTCGGCTTGAACAGTATGTCTGTCTCGTTGTTGGCAAGCGGGTTGCCGACGCGGTCGGTTACCTGGTTGGCTGTAAGCTTGTACTGGACATTGTCGGAGAGCGCGGAGGCGAGGGTGAGAATGACCACTCGCCTGCTGCCTGTCTGGAAAGCGGCCGCAGTCACCCCGATCACCTGCTGGTTGTCGGTCCGGCGGACAGTATAGTTAGCGGCGGTTGTTGCGTTGTCGGCCATGTCTTCGTTGTAGGTGACTTCTACCTTGTTGCTACCACTCGTTCCGCTGGCCTGGACTAGCTGCGGGCGCACATTGTCCACTCGAACCGCGTTTGGCCACTCCTGCCACCCAGCATCGGGATTGGAAGCTGCATCCACTACTGCTGTCCCGTTCCATACCTTTCCCTGGTCGAGAACACGCGCGCGCACGTATATTGTTTTTTCGGTGAAGGGGGTGTCCCAGGAAAAGCTCTTGTTGGCAATGTCCGGCGTCACCGCGCTTGCATTGGTCCAGCTTGTTCTGTTCTCGCTGTACTGCACCTCAATCGCCGTGGCCGAGTACTGAGCACCCCAGGTCAACCTGCCAACAACGGGGTCCCGGGTAGCCGCCGGCAGCCCGTTCGCCGCCCATGCCAGGTCGCGCGGTGGATTTGCCTCCAGCGATATGTTTTTTGTCAGGGAGGCCGCGACATTGCCCAGAAGGTCCGCGATATTCGTGGCCCGAACCGTATACGTATTGCCCGCCACCAGGGCGCTCTGCAGAGTCAACTGCACTGTGGTTTGGTTTAGCGACGTGGCGCCCGTGACCGGAATATTCGAGCCACCCACCTGCTGCACGCTGTAGTTGGCTGGCTGGGCGGCACCGGCCGCCACTGCCTCATTGAACACTACGGCGACCTTGTTGGACCCGTTTGCGCCAGATGCACTGGTAATTGCTGGCGGCTGATTGTCCACGACCACATTGTTGGGCACCTGCGCCCAGCCCTTCTCCGGGTTGGCGGCCCCGTCTACAACCGCCGTCCCGTCCCACACCTTTCCCTGGTCCAGAACTCGCACCCGGATTTGGACGGTCTCGTATTTGCTAAAGCCGGTAATGCCCTGGGTTGTCCAGTCAATCCTCTTGTTGGCAATATCCTCCACCATGCCAGTGGTGACGTTCTTCCAGGTGGTCTCGCTGGGCCGCTTCCATTGCATCTGGAAGTCGTCAGCGCTGCGGTCGGTCCAGGTGAGGGTGACCCTCACCGGGTCTTTTTGAGGACTGGTGGCCGCGGCCGACACATCGCGAGGGGGGTTCGCTTCCTTGATCATACGCACAGTCAGGGTGCGCCAGGTGTCCGGCTCGTAACGGCTGTCGTCGGTGAGGTTTATGGCGTTGTCCGTTGTGTTAGCGACGTCGAAGGTCACAGTGAAGGTTTCCCCGTCGGCAGCCGTGCCACGTTCGATGTATATGGTTGCAATCTTTTGGTCGGCCACTGTGCCGGACAGAGGGGTGGAGAACCGACCCACCATCTTCATGCCGTCCGGCGTCGAGCTGGCAGCAGTAAGTGTCATCGGAAGTTCCCAGGTGACCTTCGGGTCGCCGCCCTCTGTCTGAAGCTTCAATTTGCCGCTGGAGAAGCCTGTTGACTTTATGCGGAACCCAACAGACCGGATTGTAGTGGGCGCCGAGAAGCTCTTGAAATATATCGCCACAGCCTTGACCCCTGTCTCGCCTGGTGCGAAGGTGAGGGGATTGGGCTGCCATGCCACCTCAGACGCCCACGCCCCAGCCACAACCGCTACTGCCGTCACCACGAGGTAAACAGTCCGAACCGCCCTCATTTGACATCCTCCTTACCGCGCTTGCCAAACAGGCTCACTGCGAGCTCTTCCAGGCTGTTACCCAGGCGTCGAAGTCGTCGAGGCCGATTCCCGACGGCGTCTGGGAACTAAGCGCTGTGGCTGGCTGAGATGCGCTTCCAGAAACCACAGGCGCGATGTCGGCAAAGGGTAAGTCCGTACCTTGCTTCCAGGCGGTAACCCAAGCGTCGAAGTCATTCAGGCCGATCCCGCCGTCCCAGTTCAGGTCTCCAAAATGTGCATTAGCTCGCACCACCCTGGCGGGGGCAGTGATCGGGTTGAGTGCCTGGTCCTTCACGCTGACGGATCCAGCCTCGAAGGTTATTGGGGCCAGGGTGGCCCTGCCCCGCGAGGTGAAAACGATGTCGCACACGTGCTTGCTGTTCTTCGCCTCGGCCTTGAGCAAGGCCACCACTTGCACGCCTTTTACGTTTGTGCCAGTTGCAGCTTCCGCGAAAAGCACCGGGGCGGCAGTCGGTGGGCTGCCGGCTTGAATCGTCTCAACATCCGCGCCTGCCCGCATGTCCACAATCCAGGTATTCGCCGAGGCGGCTGCGTTATTGAAGGCGTAGGCGGTCGGCAGGTTGAGACGGAAGGTACACATCCGCGCGGTGGGACAGTTCTCTAAGGTGACCTTCACGTAGTAGCGCCCTGTCAATGCACCGGCTTGGGTCCGGTCCAACATGACGGTGGCCCGCACCTCCGCCTGCCCCAGGGCCAGGCTGGCAATGTGGAATGCGCAGAGAATTGCCACCCACTGCGGCGCTTTCATTTGCCACACCTCCAACCGGGCCTGTCAGAACATAACCTACCCGCCCGTCAGCGTCAGGCCCCACTGCGGTACTCACTGACTCTTTTGACGGCATCCCCCGCCGCTCGGTTCCACTTCGCCTCAAGAGCGATGTCTGCCGCTCGCAACGCTCCTGATGTCCACCTTGGTGCTGTTCTCTGCGGTAGTATGCGCAGGAAGACGGCCATTGTCAACGCCGCGTATCTCGCCGGAACTATTCGGTTTGCTAAGGAAAGTGTTGCGAAGGTCGTTTCCCCGGCCGCCCGAGGAAATCGCCGCTCAAAGGTCGGCCGTCAGCGGTGTGCACTTCCCCCGGTCTGGGTAAGTCGATACCAGGTTCTGCAGCAGCCTCCGAGGTGATGCTACGCGCCGGACCCTTTAGTGGCCGAAACGAAATCCTGAGAAAACCAAA
>JANZZA010000300.1 GCA_026419655.1 Armatimonadota bacterium
CCGCAGGCCCGACCCCGCGCCCATGCAAAGCGTCCCGCCGGCCTGCACCCATTCCGCCATTGCCCGCGCCGCATCCCGCCGGAGGTTGGATTCGGTCACGTACAGGACGCGATAGTCCTTGAGTATTCCGTCGGCCACGTCTTCCTCGCTGACCATGTCAACTGGCACGTGGGCGTGCTGCATCGCCAGATACATTGTGCGCCGTTCCGTGGCGACGGCTGGGTCCTTCTGCCATATCTCGTGGCTCTTGCCGTAAAGGATGGCCACCTGTGCCTTAACAACTTTGGCGGCGTGAAGGAACTGGTCGGCCCTGGCTATTTTGCGCAGCGTGATGCCCAGAGTCTTTTGCGTCTCGGGGTTGTCCGACACCATGCCATCCACGAAGGCGTAATATGGCCCGTAGCAATAGAACTGCAGTATGCGCACGCCGTGCATGAGGGCGGAAAAGGCCCGCTGCTCGAGGGTGCGGTTGTCGTTGCAGATGATATATTCGCCGGTGGGAAGGTTGCGGGGCCGGGCGGCTGCCCGGAGCATGTCGGCGATATAGCCGCTCACCTGAGGCCCCAGGCACGCCCAGTCTTCTGACCACAGCATGGAGGTAGCTCCCAGCCGCCCGTACAGGAACCAGTCTGGCCCGTCAATCAGCCCCCAGCTCCACCCGCTCAGCGGCGCATCCGTGAAGTTGACGCTGGTGAGGATGTGCTTGCCCAGGTGCTTTTCGCTGGCCTTGTGCGCCTCGTGCACCAGTAGCGCATTTGTCAGGTCGCGGTACTCGATGGACCAGTAGTACAGCCGCCGGGACGGGGCGTCGGTGGCTTCCTCGCGCGTTATGGGTGTTATTTCGTCCCAGCTACTTTTGCCAAAGTCAGCCGGCTGGAAGCCCTTTTGCTGAAGTAACTTGCGAAAGCCCGCCCTGCACGAGTCACAGTTTTTCAGGTGGTTGAGGTCGCTGGTGCCCGGCTCGTCGTAGAGCTTATTGCGGTAGAAGCGTTTCAAGGCGCCCGGGTCGTCTTTTTCAATATTCGCCGCGGCCGCTGCAAAACTCTCCTCCATCATCCTGGGCAAGTCCGGCGATGTCGGACACTGCCAGGCCTGCCATGGCATCCAGGCCGTGGTGAGGAAGCCGCGCGTGACCCCCAGGTGCTTTGCGACTGTCCATGGCAGGCCGTAAATGTCGTTGAAGGAGTTGGCGCCCAGAATCCGCGCTGCTTCCATTTCATAGCCCAGCACGCGGACAGACCGGTAGCAGCTCCCGAAGCCGGCTATGTGCAGCTCCAAGGGGATTTTGCCCTCGGTCTTTGGCAGGGGCGGGAGATTATGCGACTTGACCATCTCTAGATGGCGTGCCGAGAGCTCCGAAGCCAGCGCTGATACGTCCGGGTACTTTCGTATATTTCCCGGCAGCACAAGGCTCACAATCTCGCCGTCAATGTCCTCGCGGAAGGTCCTGGCCTGGGCTTCGTCGGGGGCAGGCGAGACCTGAAACTCTCCGCGCACCCGCGGCAGGGGCTTTCCCTCGGCGTCACGGAAAAACATCTTGACTGTGGTTATCCACCTGTCGGAGTCCATGAAGCGGCTGATGTCGGCCCAGGGCGACCACTGGCCGGGCTGGACCGGATCGCCGCCGACGCCGAGCCCGGCAGAACTGAACAGGCCCGGGTCGAAGTAGTAGATGGGCGCCCGGTGCAGGTACGTGCTCACATAAGGCGCCGTGGGCACCGCCGGTTCCAGCAGACGGAAACGCAGAAAAACCTGTGGCGCAAAATCGCGGTAGTTTGGCTGGTAGTCAAGGTCAGGCGTGATGAGCACGCAGTCCACCCGCTGGCGGATGCCGGGCACGGCTATATAAAGCGTTAGGGTTGCGGGCCCGGCCTGCAGGTCGGCCTCGAATTTCTCCCACATGGGCCGCCAGTCGTCGCCCTCGGGCTGGGTGCGAAAGTTTTTGTCGAAGACAACGGTGCCGCTTTGCTCGATGCGCAGCCCGAAGGAGCCGCCGTACTTACCGATTTTTAGATAGCGCACCCAGACGTTGTGACGGCCCGACGTGGGGATTATGACTTCGGCCTTGGCTTCGCCGCTGCCGCCATCGTTGCCGAGCACGGCGTCGCCGGAAGTGGCCTCATAAATGTCGTCAGCCCAGCCCTGGCCCGCCCACCAGCCCTGGCCCACGGGCTGGAAATCTTCGCCCTCGACAAACACCGACCGGGCGCGAATCGTGCTGTCAGCGTGACTGGGGACTGCAACTAGCAGTACACAGGCTGCTGCTATGAGTACTAGCATTCTCATGAGGACACCTCGCTTCGGACCGTCCAGCGGCAACGTTTCTGGAAAAAGCTTTTCGGTGGAACCATTGGAGACTGTTGCAAAAGTGGCTTTACTGCCTCTCCGATTCCGTAGCAGGGATAAACTCGGGCGCACGGAGTTGTACACTTTCTTCCTTCCGCGTTATCGAACAGCAGATTCTACAACAGTCTACATTGAAAAACGGCTGTCCCCTATCTCCTTTCCCTGGCTTTTCAATCTGCTTCTGTCCCACGAGCCATCGGTTGGCCTTACTTTACTGACCAGGTCACGAGACACACTCCACCAGTGCCCTGCCTGCCTCGCGGGCAGTTTTGAGCTTATAGTTCCTGGTGAGCCGCGTAACCGGGATCAGGTCAAAGATGCGCATGCCCATGTGCTGGAAGTATCGTTCGAGGACTTCCTGGCAGGAGACGATACCGCCGCCGGACCCACCGGCTGCCGCGATGCCGAGGGCCAGCTTGCCAGTCAGGCGGCTGCCACCTGGGCCGGCCGCTTCGCACCGCCGCAGCCTGTCGAGGAAGGTCTTGGCTACCTCGCTCACTTCGCCAAAGTACACTGGCGTGCTGAGGACTATGGCGTCGGCGCCATGCAGTTCTTCACGAAGGCCCTGAAAGTCGTCTTCTAAAATGCAGCGGCCTTCCTTCCGGCACAGGCCCCAGCCGTCCTCGCACTGCTGGCAGACCTTGAGCTTGAGGGCTTTCATGTTGACCAGGTGCGTCTCGGCCCCTGTCTGGGCAGCGCCTTCCAGGACTACCTTCAGCACACTCGCCGTTAGTCCATCCTCGTTCGGGCTGGCATTTAACCCTACCACTCGCATTGTTTCTCACCCCTGCTTTGAGGCTCTCGCCACTCAAGCGGTAAGTGCTTCCCTGTCACGCTCCAGTTCCCTTTGTCGTCATGCCTGCTGGCCATCTGTGCGTAACGGCCGATGGGGTTTCCCTCGACTTCATGGTGGACACAAAACGAAAGAGTTTGCGCGTGGGCTGTCAGACGGAGCTGCTTGTTTATAGGTTTTTCGAGGAAGGCGTTTTCCCAGGTCTGTATTCTTTGGGACTGTTGCAAAACCCGACGTCGGCTTACCTGGACCGAGGAAAGTGTACAACTCTTTATGACTGACCTTTTACCCGCGATTTCCTCTGGCGAGACTGTTGAAAAACCTGATGTCGGTTTGCTTGGACCAGGGAAAGTGCACAACGCTGTGC
>JANZZA010000026.1 GCA_026419655.1 Armatimonadota bacterium
TGCTGTATCAGGGCGGGACCGAGAGTTTCCTTATCCGGCCAGGCGAAAAGGCGACCATCGGCGCACAGGTTGTCTCCTGCACGCGGACTGCCGGGTCAGCCGTGGTGCGGCTCGTCGTGGCCAGGGACAGGGGCGGCGCGCGTGTGTTCAGCGCGGAAATCCCCGTTTCGGTCCGATTCGGCGAAGTAGTCTCGGCGCGGCGCAGTCTTCAGGCGCTGGCTGAGGGTGACTATGCGGTAACGGTGGAACTGCTGCGCGATGGTCGGCCGATTGACCGCATCGTCCAGCCGCTACAGGTGCGGGCCAGACCGTCTTCGCCACCGGTCGCAAAAGAGATAGTCGTCCGGCGCGGCGGCGGCCTGTATCTCAACGGCAAGCCATGGCATCCGGTGGCCTGCAACTACTGGCCCCACTACCTGGGCGGCATACCCGGCGGCGCATACTACCGTAGCTGGCTCCATCCCGTCCTATACGACCCCCACGTGGTAGAAGCGGACCTGGCGCAGATGAAAAGCTGGGGCTTTCGCGCCATCACCGCCGTCGGCGCGGACGTCAACCTCGCGGAGGCGGAAAACACGCCGACTGGGCGCAACCTGGAAGACTTCCTGTGGCGCTGCCACCGCCACGGCATCAAGGTGATATTGTTTGTGCGCGGCCTCGACCCGCGGGCCAGGGATGACGGCGTGGCCCAGAGCATTATACGCGCTGTGCGCTACCATCCAGCCATCGCCGGCTACGACATTGCCTGGGAGCCGGACTATGCCTGGGCGGCCCGACGCCGCTACACTACTGCGTGGCGCGACTGGCTGACCCTACACTACGGCAGCCTCGAGGCCGCTGAGCAGGCCTTTGGTCACGCGTTGCCCCGGGACGATACTGGTCAGGTTGGCGTACCCACGGACGTGCAATGCCTCCGGGACGGGCCGTGGCGGGCGATGGTCGCCGCGTATTACAGCTTTATGAACTGGCAGTTGGGCGCAGAATACCGCCGCTCGGTCAGGCTGGTGCGCTCTCTCGACCCCCATCATCTGGTAAGCTTCCGCGGTAGCACGGTCGGTGGGCTGGCAGGCTTCCGACCGGTAGAGCAGCCGGCAGTACTGCATTTCATAGACTGGGCTGGGCCTGAAGGCTACGACGTTCCCTCTTACGGCGCGCTCACTGATTGGCCCATCATCTCGGCCAAGGGCCTGGTCACCCGGATGCTTTCCTTCCTCTCCGGGGGCAAGCCCATCGTGTGGATGGAATTTGGCCTGCCCATTTATCCCAACGGCACGCCGTGGAAGGATGAGCTGGTGCACATCAAGCCGGACCGGTATGAATATCAGGCCGAGGAAGGGCGGCGTTTCTGGCGCATGATGGTCGAGTCAGGCGCGTGGGGGAGCTTCATATGGTGGTATCCGGGGGGCTTTCGGGTCGGCGAGAATAGCGACTGCGGGCTGGTAGACCCGGACAACGCGCCTCGGCCCGTGGCTGCTGTGGCGCGGGAGTTTGTGCCGAAATTTTCCGCCAGTGAGCGATTCACGCCCGACACCTGGCTGGAGTTCCGTCCCGAAAACAACATTGGCGGCTGGGTTGGGGAGTATCTGCGGCTGCGGGATGAGTACGCCCGGCTGGTCCAGGCGGGACGCCGCGTTGGGGTGCGCACAGCCGGCCTAGGCACTACTTCCGCCGATTGTCCGCTGATTGACCCGGCCGGGCGCCCATGGCCAGGTGCGGGGCCTCTGCGCTATGTCGACTCCATTTTCGAGCGCGTGCGCATCCGCGTGGCGGGCGGGCAATGGCAGGACGTAGAGCTTCCGACGGCCCCCAGGCCCGTGGAGATTCCGTTGACGGGTGCCGGGCCGATTGAGATAGAAGCCTGGGCGGGCAATCTTGCAGAGGCCCGCTGGCTGGCCGGCCCAGCGGAATCCCAGGGTAGCGTCTCCCTGTCGGTTTCAGGGGCTGCCAGCACCCGCGTCGCCCTGGACAAGCCCGTGGATTTTCAAGGCAGCGGCCACTTCGGTCCCGCTCGCATCGAGGTCGCCACCGACGCGCCTGGAGACCTTGTCCTTCAGCTCGAAGCCACTGGCCGCGCCCGCTTCGGGGAGAAAGTCGTGCTAAGGCGTGTCCCCGGCTAAGGAGTCGCCAGCAATGGGATAATGGGCTGGGCCTGTCGGGGCGCGCGTGAGTGACCGGACTGTGTGGCCTCAGTGGGCAGGCCTGCGGAAAGGCCGATGAAAGACGGCCTCCAGCTCAGGTCCTTCGGATAGAGGAATCCTCCGGTGACTGCTGTGCATCCCACCCTTTCGCGGGCTGGCTCGTAGGCGAGTGAAACCCTGGGACCCGAAAAGGTAGCAGTTCTGGCGCTGAAAAGCCCGAAGAGGTTTGGCTCGCGACAGGCTTCTTTGAGAAGGGGGCTACTGCAGACCCCTTTGGGAAAGTCTTTGGTGCTGCCTTCACCGCGTCTCTCTTGCGCCGCTTCGCTCCGGGCTTCTAGCCTGGCTCGGGCGGCAGCGCAGCCAGGTCGGCGGCCTGTTCTTGCTGACAGCGCTGCCATTCCGGCAGAAAGTCCTGGATGCTGCCGTAGAAATAAAGCCCGGTGGCAAAACGCGGCAGGTCGAGGCTTACCTCGGTGGTGTTTCGGGCCACGGGGCGGTCGGCGAGGAGGTCGTAGACATCAACCGGGCGCGGGAAGTGAAGGATTTGCGGCGGGTCGTGGGCGGCGTGGACGGCCAGGAAGTTGCTGCTCAGGTAGATTACGTCGTTGCTGTCGTCGTAGATGTGCAGCCCGGCAAACTTGAGGACGCGGCGAAGCACGTCGGCGGCCATCGCTGGCGAGCCGAACCACACGCTGGTGCGATTACCGACGCGCTTGATGCAGAAAGCCGTTTCGCCGCCGTCCACGTAGCAGGCCAGGGGGACGGCCTGAGGGTCGTCGGCAAAGACTACCGGGGCATGGGCCACAGGGACCGGGTCGGCCGGCTTGGACGGAAACACGCCGAAGCTGCAGCGTATTTTGAAATCCCACTGGCCAAGGACGCGGTCCGACGGCAGGCCAGCCACAATAGGATGCTCGCCCACGGGCCGCATCGCAAAAACACGCCGCTCAGGCCGCAGGCACAGGCGGATGCCAGTGAGGGCCGACATGCGGGCTTCGTGGGCCGGGCGCGGGTCGCCAGGGTCGAGCAGGCCCGGCGCGTAAAGCCAGATGGCCGTCACACCATCGCGCTCGATCGTTTTGCGGACAAGTCGGCGTCGCTCGGCGTCCAGGGAAAAGGCGTTCAGGAACAAGTAGCAGCGGTAGCTGGGCATGGCAGGCAGGGCCAAGTCGCCTAAGAAATAGAAATCCACCGGCAAGCCGAGGCGGGAAAGCTCGTTGGTGCGCAGGCGCTCCAGAAGCTCGAAGTTGAGCTGGCTGGATGACCGGAAAAGGCTGTCTTCGTCCACGATGACAGCCAGCCCGTCGCGCAGGGGAGCGGCATAGCGCCGGTCGAGGCGCCCGATGAGCTGCAGGCGTCGCATGAGATCGAGAATCTCCCGCCCGCGATACCATTCACCCATTTCATACCATTCGCCCTGAGCACCCCGGCATAAAAGGCTCGCGAAATCGCGCGTGAGAAGTGACAGGGAACCAGCCAGGTCGGGTGGCCGGCCGTACTGGTCATTATCGGCGCTGGCCAGATGGGTGCGCGTGTCCGTGTTGCTGTACCAGACTTTGCCGTGGAGCTTGATGGAATCGGTGACGGAGCGCAGAGAGGCATCGCTTCCCAGGTCCCGATTTTCGTAGGGCGAGGGCGCGCCGAAGAGGTCTACCGAAGGGCAGCCCAACATCTTTTCCAGGGCCTGGTGGCCACCAAAATGGTGGCTTATACAGGCGAGGTTGAGATACCAGAAACCGCAAAGAGCCTGGCCGCCGGTAGCCGCCTTTACCACTCGCGAGAAATACTCGACCTTCTCGGCCACGGTCTCGTTGTGGCAGCGGAAATAGTCGGCGACTTTGCAGCCGAGGGTCGGGTCCCAGAAATCGCCGAAGTTGGTGGCCTGCCACTCGTCGCGAGACGGTGGTCGGGCCGTGGCAAAATCGGCCTCGGGGTCTTCCCAGGCGGCGCGTAAAGCCGTCACGCTCCCTTTGTAGCGGCGGACGAGAAAGCGGCGGAAGGCGCCCTGCATAGCGGGGCTATGGTCCGGCCCCCAGATTGCGTAAATCCATTCTTCGGTTGGGTAGCCCGCGCCGATGAAATAGCCAATGACGCGGTCAGAGTATGGGGCGCTACGGACGTGGTCAATGAGGCGGCGCAGGCCCCTGGCGACGTCTTCTTTCCATACTTCTGAGGCGAAGGAGTAGTGGGGCTTGCCCGGCCCGGCTGTGCCAGCCTCTGCTATTAGGGTGTTGCCATCCTCGTACGTAAGAAGCTCCCCAGGATGGTCCCTGGCCCAGGCTTCCGGGGTCTCCACGTACATGGGCCGGACGATGACATAGGCTTTCGGGTTGGCGGCGAGGATGATGGCCATTTGGCGGTCTAGCTGGGCCAGGCCCTCGTCGCTGGGCCGCGAGAAGCCCCCATCCGTATACACGGAGAATATTCGCATGTCGGCGGCAACGAAGGGCCTCAAATACTCCAGAGTGTAGCCGCCGCACTGGGTAAAGGTTATCGGGCCGAAGGGCTGGCCATTTACGACAATTGTCGGGTTGCCGGCAATGTTTTCCACGCGGGCAAAGGCCTGGGGGCGGTCTGTCGCTACCGGCGGGGCGAGCGGGCCGCGCGGGACAGGGCTTTCGGCGGCCCCAGGATTGGCATGCTGTAGCGGGGCGGCGTCTTTGCCGTCGGGCAGGCTGTCGGCGTCAGTATCGGGCGCAAGGGGATTGGTCGTCCGACGAAGCTCGGTCAGGTCGTCCAGGCCATCCCGGTCGCTGTCGGGCGTCGGGCCGCCCGAGACCTGGACGCCCAGGGCCTGGACTTTCGGCGGGACGGCAAGTGCGCGAGTGACTGTCCAGGCCAGCGGCCCCGGCCCGTGGGGCACCAGACGTATCCACTCGTCCACGTCTGCCGTGACGTCCTGTAGTTCGCCCGTATAGCCGGTTGCGTCAACAAAAAGGTTATGCTCCTCGTCTGCGCCGGCAACGTCATTGAAATAGACGCGCCGGCAGCCGCGAAGACCGATAAAGCCCAGGCCGAAGCCGTCTGGGTCGTCGAAGGTCATGTCCACGAATAGAGGGTCCTGGATCCACACCGGCTGGCCTGAGCGGCGCAGGGGCGTCGGCGGTGTGGCGTGGCCGACCGCGTAGCCCGGGCGGTAACCCTTCACCGAAAGGAAACACCAGAGCTTGAGCGCTGAGGTCTGGAAGGTGGTCTGGCGGCTGAATTGGTAGTGCTGGTCAATGCAGTCGGGGTAGAAGTAAGTGGTGACGGTGAAGGTATTGCCGGGTGCGCCGACGTCCTGTGAGGTGGCCTGAAGGCATACGCGCAGAGGGCCGGCCTCCAGGACGCGCAGCTCGGCAGGGCCGCACGAAGGCTGGTCGGCCCGGTAAGCAGAGCCAGTCCAATTCCATTGCACGCCGCCCTTGCCAAGGGTTTCTATGCGGCGGCCGGCGCGGGTTATCAGACAGAGCGATTCAAGTATGCCTCCGCGGTCAGGACTGAGACGAGCAATATAGGTGCGGGTGGTTACGGTTATCCCATCGAGGCGGACTTGGGCTGCAGAAGCCGGTGGCGGGTCGGTGCTGAGCCAGAAGATGCGCCTACCAGCAGGGCGCGATGGCAGCAGGACGGTCACTTCGTCGGCCGCCTCGCGCAGGACCGGAAAGGTGGCGCGGCCGTCGTATCTAGGGTCAAGCTCGGTAAGCGAGCGGGCTGAGGCGCCCAGTTTGTGGGAGAGGCGGACTGGGACGAGGACGCTGGCACCGTTGGGCGGCGCAGGCAAGGAAATAGTGAAGAGCTGGCGGTTGCCAGCGGCCGCCGCCGCTACCGGGGCCATGTGAAAGCCAAATAGCATGCACAGAAACCCTGTTGCCCTTACGTGGGTCATCTTGGCGCCCCTCGTTCTTGATGCTTTGGCCGATGCAGGTGGAAGAGTTCGCCGTGATGAATAGCATACATGCCTGGCCGGGAGCGGGCGGACGTTGTGCGTTGGTGGGGAAAGCCTACGGGTAAGAGCTTAGTTGGGGCGGGTGGAATGCTTCTGTGTGGCAGCCAGTGGCAGCCATGCCGGCCGCGGGCACTCAGGAGGCAGATGAAGATGGGTGACGAAAGGACGCAAGGTGATGGGCTGGCGTTGGTGCTGCATGACGCGGCGGTGGCGTGCATCTGGGTGGCCGCTGCGCTTTATGCAATGGTTCTCGTGAGCTTTGGAATTTTGCTCACTGCGGGGCCGGGGATGGTAGCTTTTTACTACAGGGTGTGGGGTATAAGCCCGGCTGCAATGGCGATTATCTGGGTGTCGGCGCTTGGCCTGCTAAAACTCATTGCGCTCAGCTTCGCCGCCATGGCCCTGGGGCTTTGGGTTTGGGAGAAACGCGTTGAGCGCAGGGGAGCAGGCCGGTAGTCATAAATGGCTTGCATGCGCATACAGAGGTCGGGGGAGCTTGTCCATTGGTACGAGTCAGCCCAGGCTCGCATCGGCGTCCGCGTGCGGAAGGGATACAGGCGGTCTTGCCATACAGTCAGCCCCGGCTCGCATGGGCGTCCGGGCTCTCACGTGGATGGTCACTGCGCTGAGATCATTGCCCAGACTCGTGCTGGTCTCCGGACAGGCCTGCGCCTTTGTGTCTCTCCGAGAGGCTCATTGGCGAGGCGCGTGGGCGCCTCCGGGATAAGGGCCGCTGCACCTATCCTGCTGTTGCGCCATTGCCCAGACTCGTACGGGCGCCCGTCCCTACAGCATGGGCCGGCCGTTCCAGGTGTTGCGTCGCCCAGGCTCGCCGAGGCGTCCGCGAGGGGAGGCGTTTCGGCTGCCTAAAAGCGACGGCTGGCCAGGCCAGGGCGGTCAGTGCGTAGGCCAGCGTAGACGAGTGAACCAATTGGGGCTGTATGCGTTTATTGAGTAAGCGATTAGTTCATGCATATCATGTATCACCTATCCAACTCCCAGTCCCTGTTGCGAGAGGGATGACCATGGTGCAGGACTTGCTCGGATACCGGTGTGCTGGGGACCTGCTAGTACCGGGGTTGGTGAGTCGCCGCATAGGCGGTCGAAGGACACCTTTGTGGCGGAGAGGGCTATTGGTAGCCTCGGGGTTGACCGTCTGCAGCTTGGTGTCCGCCCAGCATCCTGCCCCTGTCATACCGCAGGGTGTGGACCTCAGCAAGCCGCTCACTCTCGAAGACGTCGTCAAGATTGCCCTGGCGAACAGTCCGACCATACCCATAGCTACAGAAGAAGTGCGGCGAGCTGTGGCGTCGGCT
>JANZZA010000377.1 GCA_026419655.1 Armatimonadota bacterium
AGATGTGTATAAGAGACAGCCCGCACCTTGTGCCCCCGGGCGAGTTCTTCAGCAGTCGTCCGACCGGTTGCTGGCCCGATGAGAAGACGAAGTTTTTCCAGCCCGGGCATTGCCGAGGCTATTGCCTCAAAGCCGCCAAGGTAGAAGTAGCCGACGGCAAAATGCGCGCTTCGGCTCAGCCCGAGGTAATGCCTGATCGTCTCCGCAAGCTGCTGTTTGCGATTGTCTATGATGTCTGGCACGGCTTCCGCCCTCCAGCTATGCAGAACTATGTCCCACTCCCCGCTGGTGGGTACAGACCCGCACGGGTTTCGCGAAGCCACTTCTCAACTGCTTTCACTACTTCATGCGCCAGCTCTATTGCTTCTCCTGCCTCGCGCTTAGAAACCACGATCTGGCGGTCGTACAGGGCCGCGTTGCGCAGGCTGCGAATTTTGTGGAGCTGGTCCAGACATCGCTGGTACGGTCCGACCGTGCGCGCGAGTGAATTGATGGCTCGATAATTGTGGGCCTCACGGGCGACGTGGTACCCTCTGGCCGCCAGGGCCTCCATCGCCGCGCTAGGCACGACATCCCGGCCCATTGCCAGCCGCCACGCACGGCCCGTCTTCACCGACCCACCACTTTCCAGGTCCCGCCCGGCACCGTCCATTGGCAAGGCTATTTCATCCTGCGCTGCCCGATGTGGCCTCGGCCAGCCCTTTTCCTGCCATTTCTCCAAGCTCATCCGCGTCTCCGATGAGGAAGATTTTGGAGCCTTCCAGCACGCGCAGCAGGACTTCCTCCCGTCCCCAGCACCTTTCCCGGAACCCCGACTCCGGGTAGACGGCGGTATTGATTCCGCGTCCCATTCAACCTTCGACTTCCCTGACCAGGGCAGCTATCTCCGCCAGGGTGGCCCTGCCGACAATGAGCACACCCACGTCGCTTTCGGGTGTCCCCTCGCCGCCGGCGACCGAGCCCTAGACGAATGCCGGACGTATCCTGTCGGCCAGCGGCGCCAGGGCACCCCGCAGCACACCCCCGATGCCAGCGCTCCTCAGCATCAGCGACTGCAGCTCCCGGAAAACGGGCGACCGGCGGTTGGCCTGATGAAGCGCCAGGTTTCCCTTGCGCCATCGGACGATTAGCCCGGCGTAAGCGAGCTGTTTGAGTCCCCTTTGCACGGCTGCCTGCCTGGCACCGGTAAGCCGTACTACGTATCCATTTCGGGTGCGATTGTACCGCCCACGAGCACGTCAGGGAACTGATGCGCCGCGTCAACCTTTTCCTTCAACCAGCCAGCCTAACGTTGCATCGGCCTGCCCGCGCAGAGCCGGGCCTTGACCCGCTGTGGCGGAAGGGTGAAGGCATCGCCGCGCAAGCACCCTAGCATAAATCGAACCCGGGGAAACGAGCCGACTCCCTATGGCTCCTCGACCCAGCGCGTCGGTCGCCTCTGCCACCACACGACCCAATGCGCACCGCGGGTCGGTGTTGCCGCGGGCGAACGCTACTCTCTGTATCTCAGGCGGAAGCCGGCTCGTCGCATGGCGCTCTCAAACTTGTTCATGGCCTTGCGCACCTCCTCCACACAGCGCCCCTGTTCCTTCAGGCGAACCGTCGCGCCGCAGGCGCAGCGCACGGAGCGGCCGGTCCGCACCTCATCAAGTGTTCCACTCAGCATCCCACCGCAGGCTGGGCACGGAAAAGAAACTCGCCGCCGCATGAAGGCATCGCCTAACGTTCCCATTCTCGTTCCCCCTCCGGGCGCCCGTCGCGGCGCCCACCCGCGCCGCAGGCACTCATTCCCTTCTGCGGCCTGGCGCTGGCCCGCAGACGGGCCCTGACGCACTGCTCCCGTCTGCCATCGGGGGCACCGCGCCTCCCTCAGCCTGACCCCCGGCGCGTCCCCGTCGCCACCGCACCAAGGCCGCGAGCGCCCCCTGTAGCTCTTTGGCCCGCTCCGACGGGAGCCCGACGGCTTCCAGGAGCGCACCGTCAAGCGCCAAGCGGTCTGGGTGCCCTATCTCGCTCTCCATAGGGCCCAGTGTCCGGTGCTCCAGGGCGTGAAGCGCCTGGACCGCCGCCTCCGCGCACGCAGGCGCTACCCGTTGCTCGTCAAGAACTCGGAGCCGTGCCACCTCGTACCGAGCCAGCCAAAGAACGCCCTCCCCAAAGTTCACGCGCCCCGACAGCTCTGCCTGTAGAGCCCAGAACGAAGTGTTTGCTGCCGCGAGAGCAAGCTCTGCTGCGCCCGGCCGCGGGTAGACCGCGTATAGTTGCTGGTCGCACAGCGCTCCTGCCGTGTTCCGTGGGGTGAAGTGGCGCAGCCACACTCCCTTGAGGACAAACATAGGAGGCGGAGACTGGCGCGGCAGCGAGTACCACCATGGCCTAGAGGCGCAGGTGGGCCGCGCATGTATACCCAGACGCTGGCCTTCCGCAAGGTACTCGGCGGCGGCTGTGCCTCGGAGTACGGGCGGGGGCCCGTGGCAGGCGAACACAAGGGTCGTGAACAGTTCTGCGGGGGTCGAGATGGCTTGGAAGTCGTCCGGCCCTTTGACGAGCGGCCTTAGGAACCGGGCCTCTATAAAGCCTTCCCACCCTGCGGCGTTCCGCACGTGGACAAGGCCTTCAGGGGCGGGCTGGCCTGTTGGCTCGAGGTAAAAGAACTCGTTGGCGCCGGTGGTGAAGCCGCGGCGGATTTCAGCAATTTCGCCCAGGGGGACGAGCTTATCGCCTGCGGCTTCGAGGATCTCGTAGTAGATGTCCGGGGCGCGCAGGTATTTGCCGCCCCACTTGTCCCCCTCGTACTTGCCCGTGAGCACAAGCGGCCCGGCCACCCCCCGCTTCTTCCTGGGTGCCTCTTCTTCAGCCAGCGGCGGCACCCCGGCTTCAAGCAGCTCCCTCTGGGCTATCGGGTGAATCCGGTACTCCGGAAAAGTCCTTCGCTTGCTTGCCCCGTCTATCTCTTCGAAGATTACGGGGTGCAGCATCTGCTCGAAGGGCACCTGAGCCATTACAAAGCGCGCCACGTTGGTGATAGCTCCGTCCCGCGCTGCTACCGGGGCGCCGAGCAGGACGATGACCGTGTTGATGTCGGCCTGGGCAAAGGAGCGCTTCACCTGGTTATCCAGCACCATGTGGATGGGCACCTGGCGTGCGAGGAACTCCTGAAGGGCGGCGCCGTAGTCCACATCCAGCCATGAGTTTGACGTGATGAAGCAGAAGGCACCCTGAGGGTTGAGCAGCCCGAGGGCGTGGAAATAGAAATACACGTACAGGTCACTGCGGCCGCTGAGTTTGTGCTTCGGCCGCTCAGGGCTTCCGAAGTACCCGGGGAAAGCGTGATACACAGAGCGCTCCAGCTTGGCCTTGTATTCTCTGCGCTCTTCGGCCGATTGCTGGCCATAGGCGTGCTGCGGGTCCGCGATTTTCTCCTGGCGTACGTAAGGGGGATTGCCGATGACTATATCAAAGCCCTTTTGGTCGCCGCTGAATATCTCTGCGAAGGCCATGTCCCAGACAAAGGGGACGTCTTTGGCTTTTGGGAGCGCGGCTTGCGCGGCCTGGATGCGTTCAAGCTGCTGTTCAAGATCGGTGCGCTCAGCCTCGTAGCGTTCCTGGTCGGCTTTGGACAGTGCGCGCTCGGCCTCCCCTGTGAGGGTATGCTGGCTATGGCTGAGCATTCGGTTGATTTCGTTGATGCCTCCCTGGAGAGCTTCCGCCTTTGCCGCGAGGATTCGGCAGAACAGGTGTCGCTCCTGGTTGCGGATAGCCTCCCGCTCCTCTGCAGCCTGGTGTTCGGAGAGTTTGGCGTCGTAGAAGCGCAGTTTGCGGCTCTTGAGCTGGCGCAATTCGCCCTTCAGGGACTTCGGGACGTCCGGGTCACCCTTGCGCTCGGCCGTCAGGTGGGCAAGGTTCACCCCAGCGATTTCCTCAACGAGGCTGTCGCCGCAGCGAATCTTGAAGGTGAGGTTGGGCAGAAGCGGCATAACCCCGCGTAGTTCGGCGCGGTCAAGCTCGGTATGAACGACAAGCTGGAGCCACAGGCGCAGCTCGGCAATCTCCACCGCCCAAGGCATTACATCTACGCCGTAGAGGTTTTCCCGAATGATTTCGCGCTTTCTTTCGTAGTCGGTCTGGGCGTGGCCGACCTGCTCGTTAGCCCTGGCCCGCAGGTCGGCAAGGATGTTCATCATTCCGACCAGAAACGAGCCGGAGCCGCAAGCCGGGTCCACCACCGTGACGTCCCGGACGAGTTCGTCAAGCTGGGGCCAGAGGTCTAAGGCCGCTGCCTTTGTGTCGGCCTGTTGTTTCTCGTCAGGCTCGTAGGCGAAGACAAGCTCGTAGATGAGGTCCCGGTGCTCATCGCCGAGGTGATGGCGCAAGTAGTCCGACAGGGCAAGCCGACACATCAGGTCAATCTCTGTGCGAGGTGTATAGAAAATCCCTGCTCTGCGCTGTTGCTCCCTGTCTTCTGCAAGCTCCGAGCCAGGTTCGGAGATGTTCACGAGCGTCTCATAGACCCGGCCAATCATCTCTGGGTCAACAGCGACTTCCTGGTCCAGGGGGCTATCCTCAGCAATGGTGAAGTTGTACCGCTCGAAGAAACCATCGGTGGGGTCAAGGAGCGTGGCGAAATAGTCGTCGGGGATTCTGTAATGGCCCAGATACCTCCGGTCTAGGTCGTCGCGCGAGAACAGGCCGCCGTTAAGATAAGGGGCATTGCGGAGCGTCTCGCGTACCTCGTCGGGCATGTAATCGCGCTTTGTTACCAGGGATGCCTCGGCCGGACTGGCGAAGGCTTCAAAGAACAAGGGATACAGCCAGTCGTCCAAAAAGCGGTCTTCCCCACGGCTGCGACTGTCCAGGTAGGTTTTCCAGTAGCTTGCCATAAAGTGAGGGTCGCCACCTAACCAGCGCTTACGTTGAATGAAGTAGACAAACATGATGCGGCTGAGAAGGCGAAGGGCGTAGTCGTGCGCCCATTGGAAGTCCTCAGTAGCAGCGTGGAGAACGTCCTGCAGGGCAATGAACCTGTCCTTGAAGTCCTGGAAGAAAGCCTCCGTTACCTGCTCAACGTTGAACGCCTTGTCGTGCAGTTCATGGATGGCAGCAGGGGAGAAGGTCGCCGGATCTGCATGGGCAAGCGAAATCATTGAAAAACGCTCTACGGCCGTGCGTAGTTTGTCCTCTGGCCCGACGGAGATGCGGCGAAGCACGTAGCGCTGGCGTCGCCCTTGCGTCTGTTGGTCCCGCGCTGTCACAAAACGTGGATTGGTGAAATGCCAGTAAAGTTGCTCGCAGTCAGAGAACACAAGGAGTGAGTCAGGAAAGGCCTCTTCGCGG
>JANZZA010000381.1 GCA_026419655.1 Armatimonadota bacterium
GCTCTGGCGGGACGCGGTGAGATGAAACGGGAGAACGAAGAGGGTATTGACTGGTGGCAGGTCGGCGCTGTGGTAGCGCTGACCGGGATAGTGGTAGTGGACATTGTTGTTCCGGGAAGGATCATTGCACCGCTGGCAGCAGCCGCTGAGCGACTGGACCTGGAAGACGGCGAGGAAGTGAGCGCGGAAAGGCCGTTGCCGCGTCTGCCGAGTGAGGCATGGCCCGTAGTGGCGCTGGTGGCAGGTGTGCTTGTTATGGGTCTGGCGGCCCTGCGGATGCTGCGCGAGCAGGCCGTGGAGGGCCGGTGGCTGTGGATACTGGCGGTGGCGGCGGCGACGGTTCTGTGGTCGGCCGGGGTGCTGGCGGCTCTGCACAAGGCCGAGAAGGCCCTGATGGGTCTTTCGTCGGGACTGTGAGGGGAAACCAGTTGGGACCAGGCCGGTGCCAGTCGAGGTGAAGCGGGTATGGCAGAGGGCTGCATGCTCATCGGAGAGGCGCTGAAGAAGGTGGTCGCAGGGGAAGACCTTACACAGGATGAGGCCAGGGACGTAATGGCCCATGTGATGGCTGGGGAAGCGACGCCTGTGCAGATTGCCGGGCTTCTGGTGGCGCTGCGGATGAAGGGCGAGACGGCCGAGGAGCTGGCCGGGTTTGCACAGGTCATGCGCGAGAACGCGGTCAGGGTGCCCGTTAGCGTGGCGGATGTGGTGGACACCTGTGGGACAGGCGGGGACATTCACGATACCTTCAACATTTCCACGGCGGCGGCCTTTGTGGCAGCGGCGGCCGGCGTACCCATTGCCAAACACGGAAACCGCTCAGTCACCAGCCGGTGCGGGAGCGCGGACGTACTGGAAGCGCTTGGGGTGCCTCTGGACCTGACGCCTGAGCAGGTAGGGCGGTGCGTAGATGAGGCAGGCATTGGCTTTCTTTTCGCGCCGGCGCTTCATCCTGCCATGCGCCACGCCGCGCCCGTGCGTCGGGAGCTGGGCCTGCGCACGGTATTCAATCTTCTGGGGCCGCTGACAAATCCGGCCGGCGCGCGGCGGCAGGTACTGGGCGTTTTTGCGCCCGAGTGGGTCAGGCCGGTGGCCGAAGCGCTGCTGGAGCTGGGGGCAGTCCACGCCATGGTAATCCACGGCGTTGACGGCCTCGATGAACTGAGCACGCTGGGGCCGACTCTGGTTGCCGAGGTGCGCAACGGCGCTGTGAAGGAATACACCGTCAGGCCTGAAGATTTTCAGATGTCGCGGTGCTCGGCTGGGGACCTAGCTGGGGGAGATCCTGCTCAGTCGGCGCAAATCCTGCTGGACGTCTTGAGCGGAGCGGAAGGGCCGCGGGCGGACGTAGTGGCCCTTAACGCCGCGGCCGCGATTTATGTGGGCGGAAGAGCCGGCGGCCTGCGCGAAGGCCTGGCAGTGGCCCGAGACACACTTCGAAGCGGCGCGGCAAGGAATAAACTGGAAGAGCTGTGTGCTGCGGCTGCCGGCATGGCCACAGAAAGAGACACCTCGGCAGAGTAGTTGGGCCTCTGGCACGGTCAGCTTTTCTCAGGCGCGGACTGTGGGAGCAGCACGAAAAAGTTTGGGAAGGGGGCCTGGGGGAGAACCCTTTTCAAAGGGTGTCCCCCAGGGAAAGTTTTTTCTAGCAGCGAGTGACGCGCGGGGCAATGCAGGTGCACAAGCTTCTGGCTGAGATAGTTGAGCACAAATACGAGGAAGTAGAGCGGGCAAAGGCTGAGCTGCCGCTGGGCACCATAAAGGAGGCACTCTCACGGCTGCCGGGGCCGCGCAATTTCCCTGCGTCGGTGCGCGGGCGGCCGGACGTGCGAATTATTGCCGAAATGAAGCGGGCCAGCCCAAGCCACGGCACCTTCACGGACCTGTACGACCCGCGCATCCTGGCGCAGGAGTATGCTGGCAACGGCGCGGCCGCTATCAGTGTGCTCACCGACAAGAAGTACTTCAGCGGCCAGTGTTTCGACCTGCGGCGAGCAAGGCGGTACATGCCGCTACCGTTGTTGCGCAAGGATTTCATCATAGACCCGTACCAGATTTACGAGGCGCGGTACTGGCTGGCGGATGCGGTGCTGCTGATTGTAGCGATAGTGGACGAGCCGCTGCTACGGGAGCTGCTCCGGATCACTCGCGAGCTTGGCATGGCGGCGCTTGTTGAGTGCCACGACGAGGATGACCTGGAGATTGCCCTGCGGATTGGCGCGGAAATCATCGGCATCAATAACCGTGACCTGGCGACCCTGGAAGTGGACATCAGCCGGACGGAGAGGCTATCACCGCTGGTGCCACTGGAGTGTACGCTGGTAGCCGAGAGCGGGATAAATACGCGCGCGGACGTGGAGCGTCTGGCGGAGGCTGGCATTGACGCGGCTCTTATCGGCACGGCTCTCATGCGCGACCCGGAGCCAGGCCTGGCGCTGCGGCAGTTTGTCAGGGTGCCGTGCCGCAGAGAGGCGCGACGAAGATAGCGCCCCAGCGCGGTCGGCGGCCGCATTGTGGCCGCTCAAATCGTCACGGAGAGGCGCAGTGTGGACGCCGGTCAGCGCGCCCGTTGTGCAGCGGTGGTCGGGTCTGGCAATGCGAGGTGGAAACAGCACGAAAAAGTTTGGGAAGGGGGTCTGGGGGAGAACCCTTTTCAAAGGGTTTCCCCCGGCAGGGGGAACCCCCCTTTGGGCAAAAAGCGGGGTTCCCCCTGCACCCCCTCCCCGTAAATGCTGGGGCTCCATGGCGGAGGTGCGCACCCACCGGCGCCAGCGGGAGGGGTGCGGAACAGTGCTGGCAGTGGTGGTGGTATTTCTCGGGCGAGCCGGATTTTCGGGCGCGCGAGAGCACCCTCGGGTTGGTTGCGTGTGGCGGCCAAGCCTGGCAGGCCGGCACCGCCCTGTCAGTACGTGGCGGCGCGCCCCAAAATCCGGCCCGCCCACAGCGTAGAAAGTTTGGGAAGGGGGTCTGGGGGACAACCCTTTTCAAAGGGTTTCCCCCAGATAAAAGTTCTTACGCGGCTAGCTGGATGGCGAGGCAGGTTTGCAGCGCTTACGCCACAGGGAGCCGCCTCGCGGGGGAGAGCGAGAGGATATGTCAGTAGACGACAGGCACGGGAAATTCGGGCGTTTCGGTGGCCAGTACGTGCCAGAGACGCTAATGCCGGTGCTGAAGGAACTTGAGGAGGCCTACTTCGCCGCCCGAGGGGACCCGGAATTTCAGCGCGAGTTTGACTGGTATCTTCGCGAGTACGCGGGCCGCCCGTCGCGGCTGTACCTGGCGCAGCGGCTCAGCGAAAAAGCAGGCTGTCGCGTGTATCTCAAGCGCGAGGATCTCAACCATACGGGCGCGCACAAGATAAACAACACGCTTGGGCAGGCTTTGCTGGCGCGACGCATGGGGAAGCGGCGCATGATAGCCGAGACCGGGGCAGGCCAGCATGGCGTCGCCACGGCCACCGTCGCCGCGCTGTTCGGCTTTGAATGCGTCATCTACATGGGCGAGGAGGACATCCGGCGACAAGCCCCCAACGTTTTTCGTATGAGGCTGCTGGGCGCCGAGGTGCGGCCTGTGACCTCTGGCACCCGCACGCTCAAGGACGCCATCAACGAAGCCATCCGCGACTGGATGACGCATCCGCTTGATACCTTCTACTGCTTCGGCACGGTTGCTGGCCCGCATCCTTTCCCCGTCATGGTGCGCGACTTTCAGGCGGTAATCGGGCGAGAAGCGCGGGAGCAGTGTCTGGAGCTCGAGGGCCGGCTGCCGACGAAGCTTCTGGCATGTGTCGGCGGCGGCTCAAACGCCATGGGCCTGTTCTATGCCTTCCTTGGCGACGCGGAGGTGGAGCTGATAGGCGTTGAGGCTGCCGGCCTGGGCATAGAGGCTGGCCTTCATGCCGCCGCGCTGGGAGCAGGCACGCCAGGAGTTATTCACGGTTCGGCCACGTACATGCTCCAGGACGCCGACGGTCAGGTACTGCCAGCCCACTCGGTGGCCGCCGGGCTGGACTACCCGGGCGTTGGCCCAGAGCACGCCTGGCTCAAAGACATGGGTCGGGCGCGATACGTGGCGGTCACCGACGAGGAAGCCCTTGACGCCTTTGTGGCCCTTTCGCGTCTTGAAGGCATCATCCCGGCCCTGGAAAGTGCCCACGCCATCGCGTACCTGCTGCGGATGGCCGCGCAAGGCGAGCTCAGGCCCGACGACCTGGTCATCATCAACCTGTCCGGGCGCGGCGACAAGGACGTGGAAGAAGTGAGCCGGCTGCTGGGTGAGAGGATAACAGCAATGGGCGGGGTGGGACCGGCCACCTCTTCACTGCATCCTTCCCCGGGAGGCGGCTCGCGATGAGCCGCATCACACAGGCCTTCAAGCGCGCGCGGGAAGAAAACCGTGGCGCCCTGGTGGTTTACCTCACTGCGGGGGACCCGAATCTGGCCGTCACGCGGGAGCTGGTGCCGGTACTTGCCCGAGCTGGCGCCGACGTCATTGAGCTTGGCATGCCCTACTCTGACCCCCTGGCGGATGGGCCGACAATCCAGCAGGCGGGGCAGCGTGCCCTCGCCGCCGGCGCTACGGTGGCCAGGATTTTAGATACGGTCCGCGCGATACGTCAGAGCTGCCAGGTGCCTATGCTGATGATGACTTGTTTCAATCCGGTGCTACGGCACGGGCTGGAGGCTTTCGCAGCCGCGGCAGCCAAGGCTGGCCTGGATGGCGTCCTCATTTCAGACCTGCCTCCAGAAGAGGCTGGGCCATGGACCCAGGCAGCATGGCGCCACGGCCTGGACACCATTTTTCTTGTTGCGCCCACCACGCCGCCAGACCGTGCCCGCCTCATCGCCGACCTGACGCGCGGATTTGTATATGCCATTTCGCGGCCCGGAGTGACGGGTGCGCGCGAGGACTTGCCGCCAGACCTGCCGGAGCTGATTGGGCAGCTCCGTCAGGTCACCGATAAGCCCATTGCAGTGGGCTTTGGCATAAGCACACCTCAACAGGTGGCGACTGTGTGCCGGGTAGCCGACGGCGCGGTGGTTGGGTCGGCCCTGGTGGAGATAATCGCAGACCTGGGCGGGGCCGAGGATTTGTTCTATGTGGCGCCGAACTTCGTAAGTGAGCTTGCCAGAGCGACAAGGAGAGAGCACACATGACGGCCCCCCAGGGCAGTGAAATTTTAGGCCTCATTGACCACTCGCTGCTTCATCCGTGCGCGACGCGCCAGGAAGTCGAAGATGCATGTCGGCTGGGTATGCGGCTGGGGGTGGCGGCGGTGGTTGTGCAGCCCTGCTGGGCGGGCCTGGCGGCTGACATACTTGGCGACAGCAGCACTCGGGCGGCCTCAGTCGTCGGCTTTCCCCTCGGCGTGACCACCACGGAAGCCAAGCTCATGGAAGCCCTGGGCCTGGTGCAGGCCGGCGTCGGCGAAGTGGACATGGTCATCAACCTCGGCTGGGTCAAGTCAGGGCAACTGGACGACGCAGGGCACGAAATCGGGGCCGTGAAGGCAGTTCTGAGGCCTGCGGGGCTGCTGCTGAAGGTTATACTCGAAGTTGGCTACCTCAGCGACGCTGAGAAGGCCGAAGCAGCTCGCATGGCGGCGATAGCGGGAGCGGATTTTGTGAAGACCTGTACGGGTTTCGCACCGGGGCAGGCCACGGTGGAAGATATACGGCTGCTGCGGGAGGCCGTGCCGCCGGGCGTGGGCGTGAAGGCCGCCGGCGGCATCCGCACGGCAGCGCAGGCGCAGGAGCTTGTGGCTGCAGGCGCCAACCGGCTGGGCACCTCGGCCACGGCAGCCATCGCCCGCGAGCTGGGCGCAGAGGTGTGAGAATTTGTCGGGCACTTACCGGGCCACTGGCGTCACCTTAATGGCACACAAGTATCGCGGCACCGGAAGGGTACTCACCTTCTTCACTCGCGAGCGAGGCAAAGTTGAGGCCGTGGCCCAGGGCGTGGGCAAGCCGGGCAGCAGTCTGGCTCCAGCCGCTGACCTTTTTGCTCTTTCTGAGCTCTTCTTCGCCGAAGGACGCAACCTCCACCGTCTCACCCAGGCACGTGTCATTGAAGGCTTTGAGGACCTGCGGAAGCGACCCGTGGCACTCGGCTATGCTGGTTTCTGGGCTGAGCTTCTCGCAAAGGCTACGGAACCAGGCGAGCCTATGCCCGAGACTTTCGACGAATTTGTCGAGGGGCTAGGGCTTCTGGCTGGTGGCTATGACCCCCTGCCAGTGGTCGCGACAGGTGCTTGGCGCCTTCTTTTACGCCTGGGCGTGGGCCCCGATATGGATAACTGTGCACGCTGTGGGCGACCGGCCCCGGCGGCAACTGTATTTGTGGCCGCCGAAGGTAGTGTGGTGTGCCCGGACTGCTTTACCGACGCGAACGGGGTCTCAGAAACCTCGGTGCCAATAAGGCCGCCACTGCGGTCGCTGGCAAGTACTGTGTGCGAGATGCCCCTGGCAAGAATCAATCGCGTGCGCGCCCAGCCCTCCCTTTGGGAGGATCTGTTGCGTGTGGCGCGGTTGCAGGTACGCTTCCACCTGGGCCTCGACCTCAAAGCGGACGAGTATCTAAGGCAGATGCGGGCCGGGTAGAAAGGCCTGGCGGACAGAAGCGGCGCCGGAGTGTGTGGCTGAAGCAACACGAAGAAGTTTGGGAAGGAGGCTTGGGGGACAACCCTTTTCGCAGTGTTTCCCCCGGAAACTCTTTTTGGCGCATGAGCGGTTGCTGGAGATCAGAGGGATGCCGTGTCGCGGCGCCCTGCGGGAGCGCATCTGATAGAATCACGGTCGAGGAGGTGGCGGCAGAGTGAAACGCGTCTCCAATGCCCAGATAGCCGACATGCTGGACCAGATTGGCGACCTGCTGGAGCTGGAAAATGAAGACCCCTTCCGCGTGCGCACGTATCGTCGGGCCGCTGAGACCATCCGGGCATATCCCGAAGACCTGGCAGACCTTCACGCTAAGGGAAAACTCACCAGCGTCCCCGGAATCGGTAAGTCGCTGGCGGAAAAGATTGGAGAATACGTAGAGAAGGGACGGCTGGCGTATCTTGAAGACCTGCGCTCGCGCTACCCGGACGGCGTGCTGGAGATGCTGAAAATACCGGGCTTCGGGCCGCGCAGCGCCGCGCGAGTGTATCGGGAGCTGAACGTGACGACCGTAGACGAGTTAGAGGCTGCGGCCAAGGATGGACGACTGGCGGCGCTTCCAGGCTTTGGGGCCAAGAGCGCCGAAAAGGTCCTGCACAATATAGCGCTTTACCGGCAGGCCACGGAACGGGCCCTCCTCGCGGAAATCCTTCCCGTAGCGCAGAGCCTGGTGGAAAAGCTGCGGGCACTGCCTGAGGTCATCGAGGCAGAGATGGCTGGCTCAGCCCGCCGGCGCCGCGAGACAGTAGGTGACCTGGACATTCTGGCGACCTCTCGCGCCCCAGCCAAGGTGTGCCAGGCTTTCGCGCGCTTCGAGGAACTTGTTGAGGTCATCGCGGCCGGGGAGACCAAGGTCTCGGGCCGGCTTGCGGGCGGACGACAGGTGGACCTCCGCGTTGTCCCCAGGGAAAGCTATGGGGCCGCTCTTCAGTATTTCACCGGCTCGCAGCAGCACAACATAGCCATCCGCGCCCGCGCGCAAAGAATGGGCCTGACGGTGAACGAATATGGCGTCTTCAAAGTCCAAGACGGAAAGCAAGGCGAGAAGATAGCGGGAGAGACTGAAGAGGAGGTCTATGAGGCGCTGGGGCTGCCATGGATCGAGCCGGAGCTGCGCGAAGCCCGTGGTGAGATTGAAGCCGCCGAGAAGGGGGATCTGCCCAAGCTCATCAGGCTCCAGGACATTAAAGGCGACCTGCAGATGCACACGCGCTATTCCGACGGTCACCAATCCGTGGCAGAGATGGCTGAGGTTTGCTTGCGGCTCGGATACAGCTACATCGGCATCACCGACCACTCGCCCAGTCTGGCAGTAGCCCACGGCATGAGCGTTGACAACATCATGCGCCAGCACGAGGAAATTCAGGCCGTCAACGAAGAACTCAAGCGTCGCGGCGTCAAGCTTACAGTCCTGCACGGCATGGAGGCCGACATCCTAACTGACGGCTCGGTGGACGTACCCGACCAGGTCTACGACCTCTTCGACTACGTCATAGGTTCAGTACACCAGGGCTTTTCGCCGGATGCCGATCGGATGACCACGCGCGTGCTAAGGGCCGTCGAGAGCGGCAAGATTGACTTCCTGGGCCATCCGACGGGGCGAGTACTCCTGGAGCGCGAGGCCTACGGCCTTCATCTGGACGAAGTCATCGCTGCCTGCGCCAAGCACGGCGTGGCAATGGAAATAAATGCCTTTCCCAACCGGCTGGACCTGTCAGACGTGAATGCCCGACGCGCCCGCGACCATGGGTGTCTGCTCACAATTAACACCGACTCACACGACCTTGCTCACCTCCAGTTCATGCAGTACGGCGTATATACGGCACGGCGGGGCTGGATTAAGGCCGCCGACGTCATAAATACCTGGAGTCTGACAAAGCTCAAAGCTTGGCTAAGGAAGCGTCGCTGATGAGGGCACTTGTGGCCGCAGTACTGGTTTCCTGCGCGGTAATGGGCGCAGTCTGGGCGTGGGCGGAGCAAAACGGTGCGCCGGTCGTCGCTCAGGAGCAGGCCCAGGCCGTGCTAGAGCCGGGCGGAGATACTGGGGACATTACCGCAGAGCCAGCGGAAGGAACCGTGGAGGCGCCTGCGGAGCTACCGGAGGCTCTGGCGGCACCACCTGCGGCCGGTATGGAGAAGCCTGGCGCGGCGGAGGAGCGGCCGCCAGAGCCGCCAACCGCCCCACCGCAGCCCCTTGAGCGGACGCCGGGCGAGGTTATAAACGGCAGCTTCGAGAAGGAACTGGACGGCTGGCAGACAGCGCCGGGGGCTAAGCCGACGGTCGAGGCCGACCCTGCGGCCGCAAAGAGTGGCAAACTTTCCGCCCGCCTGTCGGCGCCCCGGCCGGAGATGGCCGCGTGGCTGGCTCAGGATATACCGCTTTTGGGGAGGCCTGGCCAGCTCGAGGTAAGCTACTGGGTCAGACCTACGCTTGGTGGGCCGGTGCGGATTGTCGCCAAACTGGAGTTCCTCGACGCAGCAGGCGGCAAGGTGATGACGCGGTATCTTCAGCATGTCGGGCGGGACCCCCGCAAATGGCAGCAGGCCAGCGGAGAAGTGCAGCTACCGGCGGCGGTGACAATGCTGCGACTGACGCTGCGGCTGGTGGGGGCTGGCGCGGCATGGGTTGACGATGTTGCCGTGAAGTTTCGCCCGCAAGGGCTTCTGGTGTGGCCGCGGCGGTTGGCTTGCGTGGAGGGGCAAGCCTGTACGGTCGAGCTGGATTTGTGGGCCAGTCCAGACGGAGCACTTGCGGCAAAGATAGATGACCAGACTGAGGTTACGCTGTCGGTTGATGGGCAAAGAGTAAAAGCCGAGGTAGGACCACTACCCATAGGCCGGCATGTGCTCACTATTACCGCCGGCGAGGAGAAGGACGCGGTGGAGGTATGGACTGTCCCGGGTTCCCGGCGGCCGCGAATGGTGAGCGAGACGGGCTTCTGGTTGATAAAACAAAAGCTTGCCCTGGTGAGTCTGTTGCACCACGCTTCGCTGCCAGACCTGGCGGAGCTTACGGCCCACGGCTTCTCGGCGGCGGAGATACTGGCGCCGGAATCGCCTGACGGACTGTCTCGGCTGCTGCGGTCTGTGCCGAAGCAGTTAGCGCCTTTGGTGGTCAGCTTTCCCCTCCCAAGCCCGGGCGCTGAGGAAGACTGGCGCGGCAGGGTGCTGCAAACTATTCGCGCCGGCGCTTCTGAGCAACGCATCGCGGGCTGGCTCATTGCGTCAGAACCTGACGCGCAGCTTGGAAGTGCTTTCTTGCCGCAGGTCTATCTTGACGCGAGAAAAACCGATGGACTGCACCCTCTTGTAGTGACGCTGGCGGGCGCGGAAGAGGTAGTCTTCTGGGGAGCCTTTGCTGACGTGGTGCTGATAAACTGCTGCGCCCTGGGCGAGGATGTGGCACGCCTGGCAGAGGTTTTGCGACAGGCGCGCAGTAAGCTGGAAGCCTGGCAGGTTTTGGGGGCGATGCTACCGGCGGGCTGGGGGCCAGGAACCTTTCAGCCCGACGCAACACGAGCAAAGGTGCTGGCTTTCTCGGCTGTTGCGGGCGGTGCCAGCGTGCTTTCGTGGTACGCGCTAAGGGCCACAGGCTGGGACCTGCGGGCCTCGGCTGCCTGGCCAGCTTTTCGCGACCTGAACCAGGCTCTGGGGAAACTAAGCGACGCGACTGCCGGTCGCCCTCCCGCTGAGGACGTGGTAGTCACGGGCGAAGGCATTCTCTGGCGGGCCTGGGGGGACGGGGATACTCGGATTGTGCTGCTGGTTAATCCCACCGGCGCCGCTGTCACCGTCGTCGTGAGAGCTTCGCAGGCAGCGCTTACCGAGCCTGCCAGCTTGGTTTACGAGGCAAAGCCCACTGCCACCGCCGGTGGTGTGAGCGTTTCCCTTCAGCCGGGCGCGGTGGCCGTCGTCAAGGCGAAACTCGGCCCTCCCGGAGCGCCCGAGGCTGGAGAGATTGTGCCGCAGGAGCCTGCGCCTCAAGAGCCTGAGAGTGGGTCTGCACCGCCTGTCGAGGGTACTCAAATCGTGCCCGAACAACCAACGGACCAACCGCAGGTTGAGCCTGCGCCGCCCTCAGAAGCCCAGGAGCAGCCGGAGCCGCCCGAGCAGGAGCCGCAAGCTCAACCCTTGCCGCCGGCCCAGGAAAGCCAGGAAATGCCCGATACGCCGCCTGCAGCGTCCGACTCAGCGTCAGAACGAGCACCTGAAGAAACCCCATAGCCGGTCCTACCGACCATGTCCATCGAGCTACGCGCTGCTGAGACCCTGGTTGTGATTCTTTCGGGCCTGACACTTGGCTGGCTGTCCAAACGCCGGGGCCTGAGCGCCGAAAAAGCTCCGGCCATCACCCGGACCACGCTTATCTACCTCGAACCCTTGCCCAACCTTCTAGCGCTGTGGGGCCTACGAGCCGGAGATACGAAGGCTTTCTATCTGCCGCTTCTTGGGGCGGCCCTGATCGTCCTTATGTGGCCAGTGGGGCATCTCATAGGGCGCCTGCAGCGTATGGAGAATGCTGACCTGGGAGCTTTCGTTGCGGCCTCAATGTTTTCCAACGTGGGCTTCACTTTCGGCGCCTTCTTGTGCTACGCCCTGCTGGGAGAACGCGGAGTAGCCCTGGGTACGCTTTACACCGCAAGTTTCATGCCCATGCTCTTCACCGTAGGGCTCTTCGCAGCGGGGCGCTACTCGTCTGAAACCACCCGGCCCGCATGGGAACTACTCAAAGACACCGCCCGCAAACCGGAAAGCCGCAACCCCATCGCTGGCATTCTGGTTGGGCTGGCGCTGTACGCAGCGGGCGTGGAGCGGCCCGCCGCTGCAGGAACCGCGGTAAACGTCCTCGTGCCCTTGACGACGTTCATTTACCTGTTCGCCATAGGGCTTTCGATGCGGCCGCGGACGATGTTGGGCCACTGGCGCCCGGCGACCGTCTTGTGTGCCGTTAAGTTCCTAATATCTCCTGCCGTGGGGCTGGCCCTCGGCGTGGCCGCAGGCATTCATCGCGACGCCACCTCGGACTTATTGCCGGTGCTGTTCATCCAGTCAGCAGCACCGGCCGGCATCATGTCAAT
>JANZZA010000006.1 GCA_026419655.1 Armatimonadota bacterium
AGCGCCGCTCGCCATTGACCCAGAGCTGGCAAAAATCCCACTCGCCGCGCTCGACTTCAGGAAGGTGGACCTGCCAGCGGCCGTCGGGCGTCTGGCGCCAGCCGGTAAGTCGCGTACCACCGCTGAGCACCGGCACCTCACCCGGATAGGCCGCATAGATTGTCGGGCTTTCGGCGGTCCCGGAGTCAGCAGGGGTGAAGGTCAGCGTCTCAGGCAGGTAGTACACGCCCCCGCGAATGAGGACTCTTACCGGAGTTTTCCGGTCGGGTTCGCGCCGCCGCAACTCCCGGACAGCTTCCTGCGCCCGGGCCAGGCTCTCAAAGGGGCCGTCGGTGCCATCCCTGCTCGGCTCAGCCAGCCGCCCAGACCAGTCGTCATTACCGTTGGGAGCAACGTAACAGTCCGCTTTGGTGTCCTCGGCCGCAAAGCCGGGAACACTGGCCGCAACAACTGTCGTCGTTGCCAGCACGGCAACGGCAATCCACGTAGCAAAATTCCACGAAAAGCCTACGGCAAAAGTCTCCGGCATCACACTGGTCATCAACTCCAGTCCTCCCAAACAGCCGGGGTGCTCGCTGAAGATAGCATGTGCGTACTAACAAAACACCGGCACGACTTTCGCCGCACCGGTGCGATACCCTTCGTAACGCGTCCGTGCTATCGCTGGCCGGCATTTGTCACGGCGTACGCGCGGGCCCGCTTACGTGTCCAGCATGGGTCTCAAATCCCAAGTGCCTCTCGCACCCTTGCCAAATCGTCGGGGTTTAGAATCCTCCTTCCCTGCTCCACGAGAGCTATGAAAGGTCGGCTAAGCCCGACCTTCTCGGCCAGTTGGGCCTGGGTCCAACCGAGGGCTATTCGCCGCTCACGTATCTGTTGTCCCGTGATTGGCTGCTGGGCTGCCCGACGATGGAATCCGGGGCGCCTTGGCAGTCCCGCAGGCGGTTCTCCCGCCCCCGAAGGAGCAGACACCTCACCTGGCGCAGCAGGCGCGGCAGCCACAGCTTCACCCGGTGCAGAAGGACACGGCGCGGGCGGAGCCGGAACAGAAGTAGCTGGTGCAGAAGCCACGGGTGCAGGGGGAGCGGGTACA
>JANZZA010000454.1 GCA_026419655.1 Armatimonadota bacterium
GGCATCAGGCCGAGACGTGGACAAGTTCGCCGAGTGTGGCTTCGAGACAGTGTCCGTGGAGGGAATCCGGTCGCCCGGCATCGCCCAGGCCGGCCTCATTTACTTCTGTCGCGTAGTGCACCGAAACGATGTCCTCGAATCCCAACTGGACGAGGAAATCAAGGCCGACGCGTACCCAAAGGGCGATTACCACCGCTTTTACTACGGCCTAGTCCACGCCGTTCTTGCAGACGAAGATTTTGAGGAACGGTACGGCCGCTGAGCTTCGTGCGGAAAGACCTGCGCGCTTTCTCCCGGACAGGAGTCAGGGCGTCTTGGAGCAGGCCGCGGAAGGCATTCACGTGGCGAGAAAAGCTTCCAGGGCTGCTGGGGAGAGCACTGTTGGGTCGTTGCCGCCGACCGTGGCCGCCAGGGCGCCTGCTGCGTTGCCGAACTTAAGCGCTTCGGGCACCGATTTGCCGTTCATCCACGCCCACAGAAAGCCCGCATTGAAGGCGTCGCCGCAGGCGGTAGTATCGGCCACGGGGACCCTGTACGCTGGCGCCTGGTAGAAGGTGCAGCCGTCGTGCGCGCAGCATCCCTGGGCTCCGCGCTTGACGACAACCAGCGGCCCGAGGGAGGCCAAGGTCTCAGCGGCTGCTTCCGGCCGAGTTGAGCCGGTGGAGGCGCAGGCTTCTACCTCATTGGGGAAAAACAGGTCCACGTAAGGCAGAACTTGCCGCAGTCCGCCATCCCACTTCTCCGATGGATCATAGCCCGCGTCGAGGGACGTGGTTGCCCCGGCCGCTCGCGCCTGCTGGAAAAGCTCTGCCAGCCCCGGCTGGAGCGCTGTCTGCAAGAAAAAACTGCCGACGTGCACGTGGCGGGCCGCTGCCACCGCCTCCTGGGGCACGTCCTGGGCCTTGAGGTAATCTATTGTCCCCAGGGACGTTACGAAGGCCCGGTCGTTTTTCCCCGAAAGCGACACTGTCAGACCTGTGGACCTGTCCTCTGCTTGCCTGACCCAGCGGCGACCCACGCCGTAATGGTCCAGCTCGCGCAACAGAAAATCCCCAAAAGCATCCCGCCCCACCCAGGCCACTAGCTCAACCTTCAGCCCAAGAGCAGCGCACGCACATGCGAAATTGGCGGTAGAGCCTCCCAGCCGCAGCTCCATGTGGCCGGCGAGGACTTCTGTGCCCCACTCCGGCAGCCGACAGAGGCCAGACATTATGAGGTCTACGTTCACTTCACCCACTGCCAGCACGTCCAGGTCCTTTTCCACCGACGGCTCCCCCTTCTGCAGCGGCGCTGACTTGCATGCGCCGGCTTTGTGCCAGCCAGGGCCCTCCTGTCTGTGCCCCTCATCCAGATTCCCACAACCTGTAAGTCATCCACACCCGCAGCACTGCGGCCACACTCCACGCTTGCGCAAAGCAGCCCCGGGGCGCATAGGGCCACGTAGCATCAAATATCTCGCTTATTTGCCCAAGGCAGGCCTCGTCGAGGTGAGCAACCAGCGGCTGAAGTAGTTGCTTCGCCCATTTTCGCCTGTTTTCATCGGCACCTGCCAGCCTGAGTTTAGCCCGGATATATGGTCCGAGCAGCCATGGCCAGACCGTGCCCTGATGATACGCCCGGTCGCGTTCCGCCGGGCCTCCCTGGTAAATGGGGCAAAAGTCTGGGTGGTCGGGCGAGAGGGTGCGCAGCCCGAAGGGCGTCAATAATTTCTCCTCGACCACCCTTAGCGCAGCGTGCGCAATGTTGTCGGGCACGAGCTTGTATGGCAGGGCCAGTGCCAGCACCTGATTGGGTCGCAGGGACCAGTCCGGCCCATCTGGAGTGACGCAGTCCGCCAGGTAGCCCCGACCGGCATCCCAGAAGAGCGGCCGAAAGGCTGCACCCGCCCGCCGGGCCATCGCTGAGTACTTTCGAGCGTTTTGCGTCTCGCCTGCGCTCCTGGCCAGGTACTCCATCACTCGCAGTGCGTTGAACCAGAGCGCTTCTATTTCCACGGGCTTATGCCAGCGCGGCGTCACTGGCACGCCATCAACTTGGGCGTCCATCCAGGTGAGCTGAGTGGCAGGAGTGCCAGCGCGGAGGAGTCCGTCCGTGTCTGCAGCTACGGCAAAATCTGTGCCCTCTTCCAGCCATCTCAAAGCCTCGGCCAGGGCCGGGTAGGCCACCGCTGCAAAGTCTCGGTCGCGCGACGCCGCCAGATATTCCCGCGCGCCCACAAATAGCCACAGGGCGGCGTCAATGGAGTTGTAGCAGGCCGTGCAACCGTCGTCGGTAAAGCAATTCGGGACAAGCCCGCGGTGCAGGTGGCCGAGATACATCTCCAGCAGCTCCCGGGCCTCAGTGAGCCGGCCAGTGGCCAGAAGCAATCCCGGCATGGAAATGAGGGCATCGCGGCCCCAGTCCACAAACCACGGATAGCCTGCCACAATGGTGGGCGCCATCTTGTCGCCCACGGGCCGGCGGCAGACAAACTGATCGGCTGCCAGCAGAAGCCTCCGGCCCACATCGTCGCCAGGCGCGGCAGCCCCAGCCACAGCTCCCCGCCGCTCCCGTTCGTGCTCCAAGACCGCCGTCGGATCAAAGTCCTGCTCCTGGCCCGCCGCGACAAGATATACCGACGCGCCAGGCATCAGCAGCCAGCGGAAAATCCCCGGCGAGAAGAGGTCTTCCACAAAGTCCAGCCCGCGCTCTTGCTCGACGGGGTAGCGAAAACGATAGTACCACAGGCCGTCGGCAAAGGTTTCCGCGCCAGGAGCTTGCAACACGCACGTCGCCCATCCGTCCATGGTCACGGCCATTCCGCCAGGGCTGGAGCCCAGACTTGTCACAGCCTCTGCCCCGGCGCGCCTGAGGGCATGGTAATCCCGCCCCGCAATCAGCGGCCGCACCACCAGAGTCACCGGATGCCGGGCCTCATCCAGTGTATACCTGATCACGGCCGCCTGGATGCCATGTGGCAGCACGACTTCCCTGCGCAGCCGCCAGCCCTTGCCCTCGTATCCCCACGTGGACCAGGGACCGGTCTCGTACCATGCCAGGTTCTGCCAGCCCTGCGGGTGGACAACGTCGAGGTAGACATGGCAGCTCAGGTCCACTGACTCGGCACCAACAAGTAGCTGCTCTTCCAGGCTGCTTAGCAGTAGCACGCGCCCGCCGGGCGGATTTTGCGCCAGCGTGAAAAGGCCATGGTAGCGGCGGGTGTTGGCCCCGATGACTGTCCCGCAAGCAAAGGACCCCAAGCCATTGGTCTCCAGCCACTCCAGAGACAGGGCACGGTCCAGGTTGTGGAGGGTCTCAGCCGTGAGCCTCACCAGCATCGCCTCTCACTCTCACGGAAACCTCGGCCGGGCGACTATCACTGGGTTGTGACTGCTGAAAAACTGGGTACAGCCGAAATTCTCTCCCACGATTTGCACAACTCTCCCCGGCGAAGATTGCACTGATCAGAGCCGGCAAGGCTGGCGGATGTGGCTTTCCAGCACTCACAGGTTAGCCGTCCTGCAACTTCCTGGCAGGGCGCAGCCATCCTCCCAAGGCACTCATAGCCAGCGTCTGCGCCGACCCGGTCGCGCATCTGGGCGGTCCGACATTGCTCCCTTTCCCGCTGGGGCGTCCGCAGAGCCTGTCACCCATGCAGGGCAGACCTTACTCGCCCACAGGATTGCTTCGATGGTGAGGAACCACGACGGCGAGCGGGTTCCAGCCCTGCTCGCCGTCCGGGTCAAAACATGGATCTGGACCTGCTCTTTTTATTCCTGCCATGAAATCGCGCTTACCGGGCAGCTATCAATGGCCTCCTGGATGGTTGCCTCGTCGTCGCCCTGAGCGTTTACTACCTCGGCGATGCCATCGTCGTTTACCCGGAAGGTGTTCGCAGCAACCTGCTCGCACAGGCCGCAGCCCGTGCAGGTGTCGGCGTCAACAACTGGCGTCTTGGCCACGCAATTCACCTCCGCAGCCTGAGATGGGTTGGCCACGGCCCCACCAGGCCGCGGCGACGAGATGATAGCACCACCACCACGCCCTGAAAAGCCTGTTTTGCGGCGCAAACCCTGGAGGCACTGTCGCAACAACTGGCCCGGACCTATGCAAAGCGGGCAAAGTGGACGACTCTGCGTGCCTCATCCTCTATCCGTGACCGCGCTTGGGAGACGGTAAAACGGGTCTTCTCACAGCCCCCATGAAAAGGGGCGTCCCCCAGACCTTTTCCCAGACTTCCCCTTATCGTTACTCCCCCTTATGGCCTCCGCCGCCCAGACCAGACCGCAAACCCTACCGTGCTATCCCTTACGCGGCGGCATATGCAGACACCGACCGAGGACATCGAGGGCAGCCTCGTGAACGGCTTCAGAGAGGGTCGGGTGAGAGTGAATGGTTTCCGCCAGGTCGGCAGCTTTAGCGCCAAGCTGAATCGCCAGGGCCGCCTCGGCGATAAGTTCCGACGCGTTGGGGCCGACGATGGAAGCTCCCAGCAGCCGGCCCGTCGCGGCCTCGGCTATCAGCTTCACCAGGCCCTCGCGCTGGCGCGTGGCCACGGCCCGCGAGTTGGCTGCGAAGGGGAAGGTGCCTACGGTGACGTCCACTCCCTTCTCGGCAGCCTTGGTTTGTGTGAGGCCCACGGAGGCCACTTCAGGGTGCGTGTAGATAGCCGCCGGCACGCAGTCATAGTTCACGTGGCCGCCCTCGCCCAGGGCGTTTTCTACGGCCGCAATAGCTTCATGCGATGCAAGATGTGCCAGGCCGACGCCGCGCAGACAGTCGCCCGCCGCGTACACGCCCGCCACGGAAGTCTCCAGGCGCTCATTGACGCAGATCCCCGGGCGGTGAGTCTCTACGCCGACCTCCTCCAGGCCAATGTCGGCGATGGCAGCCCGCCGGCCTACAGCCAATAGCACGGCGTCAGCCTCAACCGTCTCGCACTTGCCCTGGCAGTCGTACTCGACATGCTTGCGGCCGTCTACTTCCCGCACGCCCAGGACCTTGGCCTCGCAGAATATCTTCACGCCGGCGCGCTTCAGGCACTTAGCGAGCACGTCGGCAACGTCGGCGTCTTCGGTGGGCAGGACATGCGGGAGCATCTCAAACAGCGCCACCTTGGTGCCGAGCTGGGAGTAGATGTAGGCAAACTCACAGCCCACGGCACCTGCGCCAACGACCACCAAAGACTCAAAGGGCCCGGGCAGGTCCACGGCCTGGTCGCTGGTGAAGACGTTGCAAGCGTCCAGGCCAGGGACAGGTGGGATAAGCGGCACGGCGCCGGTCGCCAAAAGCACCTTCCGCGCCCTGAGCACCTGCTGTGTACCGTCCTCGCCCGTCACCTGCACCTCGTCGGCGCCAAGAAGCTTGCCGCGCCCGGCCAGCTTTGTCACCTTATTGCCGTCCAGGAGCGTTTCCACCCCGGAGCGGAGCTGCTTGACCACGCGGCTCTTGTAATCCCGCAGGCCTTCCCAGTTCACGGTCGGCTCGCCGAAGGCAATACCGAAGGCCTTGGCCTCTTTCGCCAGCGCCAGTGCCTCGACGGCATGGATGAGGGCCTTGGAGGGAATACAGCCGCGGTTGAGACACGTGCCGCCCCAGGCATCGCGCTCCACTACTGCCACGCGGGCACCCAGTTGGGCTGCCCGGATGGCTCCCACGTACCCAGCCGGCCCCCCACCGATGATTACAAGGTCATAGCTGAGGTCGCTCATAGCGGCCAAGACAATAACATTCCTCCCACCTACCTATCAACCCACCCCGCCCGTGGGGGGCTACTGAGTTTACTCAGGATCTTGTTTGAGGCAGGAAAGAGTAATGCCCGGAGAATCACCTTGGTGATCTGTCCAGAAACCGGGTGTTGGCTTATACAGGGCCGCAAAAGTGTATAAAGTTGTGTGTCCCACCTTTTACCTCGGAGCGCATCTCCGAGGCGCTGCAGAAACTTTGGCAACAGTCTCCTTAGAAAACCGAACACTCCTCGCCCGTCCTCGCTGTCGCCGAGCCCCGGTCGCATCCACGAAGCCAGGGATGTTTGACATTGGCTCGATCTTCACCTGTTGCCGTCGCGGTAGCCACGTCCTGCGTCTACCGACCACCCTGCATCTGCTATCATGCGGTCAGATTTCGACTAATCCCGGCGAGGTGAACCCTTTGGCTGCTTCCGTCCGTGGCTTCGCCGTCGCAGCGCTGGCGGCCACCTTAGTAGCGCAGCTCTGCACTGGAGATGAGGCACCAATGTCTGAGCCCCTGGCTGTTATGCCCGCCGGCTACGAACTCCAGCTATGTGACGACTGCGGTGTACCCGGCCGCCAGCCCCACATCCGCGCAGAGGGCGTCCACGAGTACAACCCCGCCACCGTCAATGCCGACGTGAAGGCACGAACCGTGGCCTGGGGGAGGCGGGAGGTCAGAGCTGTGTATGAGGGGCTGCGTCCCGGCCTGGACTATGTGCTCGCCGTAACGTACGCCAACGAGCCGTACAACAACCGGGTACAGAGCCTCTGGGCGGGCAGCGTTCAGGTCCATGGACCACATCCCCTGCCCAAGGGTGGTGCGGAGCGGCTCCTCTTTCGGCTCCCCAGGGAGGCGCTCAGGGACGGAAAGCTGGAGCTGCAGTTCCGCCTCGAAGGCGAGGTCAACGTCGTGGTATCGGTAATCGAGTTGTGGGCACCGGCGCCAGGCCTGCGGGAGCTTCACCTGGAACCCATGGCTGCCCTCGTCGGCGACCTGGAAGGATACGTCCTGGACGCAGCCTGGGATCCGGTGGCGGACGCGAGTGTTTTCCTGAAGCCTCTAAACACCGACCAGGTCCTGGGAAAGGCACGGACGCCGGTGGACGGTAAATTCCTCTTTCCTCGCAAGGCCTTCGCCAGCTTGCAGCCGCGGGACCTGGAGGTCGTGGCCGAACACGCGGGGCTGAGGACACGGTGCGCCATTGCCGCCGCGGACCTCACCTATTCCCCTTTGCGCTACCGGTCCATCCCGGCGCGCGAACCTGGTGTGAAGGCCTTCAAGATCAGCCTCGATGGCGACTGGTGGCTGGACCCCGATCCGCAGAAGACCGTGTGCCTTTAGCCGCTAGGCGGGCCAAACTGGCGCCGGTTCCGCGTCCCCGGGCAGTTCCTACAGCAGGGCTACGACCTGCCCCGGGATAAGCCTGTGGCGCTGGCGCGGGAGTTTGAGGTGCCAGCGGACTGGGCTGGGCGCCGGGTGATCCTGCGGTTTGACGCCATCCATGCAGGGACGCGCTACTTCGTCAACGGCCGCTGCGTGGGCGAGAGCCAGAACCTTTTCACGCCGGTTGAGCTTGATGTTACTGACGCGATCCGCCCAGGCAAGGCCAACCGTCTGGACCTGGAAATGCTCGTGGACACTATCCCGGAGCGTTTGTCTTATGCCTCGGGCTACCCCTTCCACAACCTCGGCGGCATCCACCGTTCGGTGCATCCATTCGCGCTGCCTGCCGTCCATATACGCCATCTCAGCGTCACCCAGGACCTCGACAGGGGCTACACCAACGCGACCCTGACAGTCGAGGCGGACCTTGAGAACTGCTCCAGGCGCCCTGCTCAGGGACTGTATCTTGGAATCAGGCTATACGACCCCGAGGGCACACAGGTTGCATTGGGTGCCACGTCGCGAGCCGACGTGGGCGCGCTGGCGCCGGGTGGCCTCGCGGCGATGAGGCTTACGGCTGGCGTCCCCGCCCCGCAAAAATGGAGCGCGGAGAAGCCAGCCCTGTACCGACTGGTGGTGGACCTCAAACAGGGCAGGCGGCTGCTTGAGCGCATCGAGCGCCGTATCGGTTTCCGAAAGGTCGAGGTCCGCGACGGCCAGCTGTGGGTCAACGGGCGGCGGGTGAAGCTGGCCGGAGCCAACCATCACGAGATAGACCCTCTAACCGGCCGGGCGGACACATTGCGCCACGCCGAGAGGGACGTGCGGCTGATGAAGGCCGCCAACCTCAATTATCTGCGCACGTCACATTATCCGCCGACGCTAGAACTACTCGACGCCGCCGACCGGCTTGGGATGTACGTCGAGGTCGAGGCCCCCTTTTGCTGGGTCACAGGGGATCCGCACGATGCGGCACACCTGCGCGCTGTCCTAGATGCCACGTCAGCCATGATTGACTACCACGGCGGCCACCCCAGCGTCATCATATGGTCGCTGGCAAACGAGTCTCAGTTCAACTGGCTCTTCGAGCAGTCCCACAGGCTGGTCAAGGCCCTGGACCCGTCCCGCCCAACAACTTTCAACAATCCCGACCCAAAGCGCATCTGCGACATCGCTAACCTTCACTATCCTGGCATGCCCTATGACCAGCACTTGCCCGACGACCCGCGGCCTATCCTCATTGATGAGTATTTCTTCCCGGTCTGCCACGAGCAGACTGACGTGGCCATCAACCCTGGCCTGCGCGAGCTTTGGGGCGCTGGCCACAGCGACCCCGACTCGCCCTGGGGCAGGGAATGCGCCGCGAGCTTCAAGGTCTACTCCGGGCCCGGGGCGCCTCCCGGTGCCTGGACCCACATCGTCCACTCGAACCGCGTCATAGGCGGCGCTATCTGGGCGTTCATAGACGACTCCTTCTACCTGCCGGACGGCAGGCACGTGGGGTACTCGTGGGTGCACGGCTTCTGGGGTCTGGTTGACGCCTGGCGCCGCCCTAAGCCCGAGTGGTGGCTTGCGAAGCTCATCTTCAGCCCGGTCTGGTTCCCGACACGCCGCCTGCCTTTCACGCCAGGGGCGGACACCGTCACCGTGCCGGTCGAGAACCGCTACTCATTTACCAACCTGAGCGAACTGACAATCGAGTGGGAGTTGCGTGGCCGGAAGGGTTATGTGGTGGCAGATGTCCCGCCCGGGGCCACTGGCGAGCTACGGATGCCCCTGCCGAGGGACGCAGTGGAAGGCGACGTGGTGATAGTGCGGGTCAGGGACGCCCATGGCGAGTTGGTGAACGTCGCCGGCCTGCAACTGGGCGAGCGGCAGCCACACCCCGTCCCCACACCCAGCGCCGGACCACCCCGCTGGGCAGATGACGGCGAGACCCTCACGATTCAGGGCGACGACTTCGCCTTCGTCGTAGACCGCAGGACCGGCCAGTTGCGCGCGACAGACCCACGTCACCGGGCGGCGGTCATGGAGTTCCCCTCCGTCCACCTTACCAGATTCGACTTCGGTGACCTCGTGCCGTCCGCGCCGCCTTACGTCGTTCTGCCTGACCCGGCGACCCGGGTGGTCGAGGCCGTCGAGGTGCAGGAGCTGCCCTACGCCCTTGAGGTCAGTGTCCGGGACCGCTACGCTGGCCTCGCCGGCACGGTGCGGTGGGTCCTTGACAGAGCTGGCATGGGTCACGTGTCAGCGGACTACACCTACACGGGGGAGGATTTCCACGCCCGAGAGGTGGGTTTGCGCTTCCTGTTGCGGCCTGGCTGCGAGACGCTGGCATGGCGGCGATGGTCGGAGTGGGCTGTGTACCCGGAGGACAGCATCAGCCGCACCGAGGGTACGGCCCGCGCCCGTCGCGACCCTGCCCTGGGCCGCGATGGAGAGAGAACTCCGCCGAGGTGGCCCTGGGCGCTGGACGAGACCGAACTGGGCACCAACGATTTCCGGGGTGTGAAGATGAACATCTACGAGGCCTCGCTTACGGCGGACGCGGGCGACGGCCTGCACGTCAGCGCTGACGCCGACCGGCACGTGCGGGCCTGCCTGGACCCGCGTGGTGTATGGCTGCACGTGCTAATCCAGTGCCGCCTCGGGCCCGTAATAGTACACAGGGGCGACCGCATCACTGCTGACTGCGTCTGCAAGTTTCTACCGCGGCGGTGAAATTCGATCCTTCTGCGGCAGACTACGGCAGCTATGCACCTGCGCCAGACACGGCTGTGCCGTCAGCACATCGTGGCCATAAGCCTTTCTTGCCCGATGTTGCCAGTGCAGCCTCCGTCACGGGCCGCAGACGGGGACAGATGCATGGCAGGCTGCTTACCAGACCTTTTTCCAGTGGGCATCCCGCAGGTAAAGCTTCTCAGCGGTGAACCGTGGGCTTGGCCTTAGAGTGCCAAGTTGTTACCCCAATACTCCTCAAGCCACGGCCGCTCCGCCTCAAGAAGCCGGTTGAAGCATTCTCGGATGGCCGCCGGCGGCGCGCTGGCAGCCGTGCAGGTGTCAATCAGGCACGCCTCCAGCGCCTTCCCCAGGTCCTTTTCCAGCACGGCGTCCGCAGCCAACCGCTGAACATCCGCAATCCCGCGACACAACGCTGCCAGAGCCACGGGCAGCGCCCCAACGTGATGCGGATGCACTCCCAGCCTGTCCACCGTGCACGGCACCTCGACGCAGTAACCGTCCGGCAGGTTTTCAATCATTCCGCTATTCATCACGTTTAGGTTCATCCGATAGACCGCGTCGGTTACGAAGGCGTGGATGATGTGCGCTCCATACTCGAAGGACCGCTCCAGCCGCAGGGGCCGCCGGCCCTCCAGTTGTTGCACCAGGTCTGAGTTGGCGTGCCAGCGTGGATGCGTATCATGGACCATCGGCGACACCTCGCGCCCCTGAAGCCCCAGTCGCTCCCGCTCTTCGGCCCGGTGCATGTAATAGGGCAGATATTCCGCGCAGTGGCCCGACGACTCAGTCGTGAAATAGCCGAAATGGCGCAGCAGGTCGAACTGGACGGCCCGCTCGCGGTAGATTTCAGGGTTTTCGGCGGCCCGCAAAAGGTCCGGGTACGCATCCCGGCCGTCCAGATACTCCAGCCGCAGGAACCAGGCCATGTGATTGACGCCGGCGGCCAGGTAGCGAAGCTCCTTATGCGACACGCCCAGCCAACGGGCGATGTCGCGGATGCCGTACTGGACGTTGTGGCAAAGACCCAGGCTGAGGAGCCAGGGATAGGCGTCGCGGACTATAGCCGTCAGCATGGCCATCGGGTTGACGTAGTTGATAAGACAGGCGCCGGGACACCGCTTCTGCATATCGTCGGCAATGGCGAGCATTTCCGGCGCGGTCCTCATGGCTCGAAAAACCCCACCAATGCCCGCCGTGTCGGCCACGTTTTGATAAATGCCGTACTCGCGCGGGATAGCTATTTCGTAGTAGTAGGGCACGCCGCGGTAGGCCGGCCCGCCCTGAGCAAAGGAAGTAATCACAAAATCCGCGCCTTCGAGGACACCGCCGCGCCAATCCAGAGCCCCCGCTATGCGCGTCGGCGCCCCGTAGTGCTCCACCACCTTCCGCGAGTACGCCACCACTGGCTCAAGGTGCGTCGGGTTCACGTCCACCAGCACAATCTCGCTCTCGTGAAGCTCAGGAAAGGAAAGAATGTCAACAACGGTCTGAGCACCAAAACCACTTCCGGCACCAATGAAAACGATTTTCATCGCGCTGATCTCCCGGATAGAGAAGCT
>JANZZA010000606.1 GCA_026419655.1 Armatimonadota bacterium
TCGCCGCACCCACCTTCCAGGGCGATGCCGCCCTTCGCGTAGTCGCCAGGTGAGCCACCCCACCTCACACCTGCTTCTCCGGAAAACTGCTTCTGGGGGAAATCCTTTGAAAGGAGTTCCCTCCCAGCCCCCCTTCGCAAACTTTTTATATACTGTGGGTGCACCGGATTTTCGGGCGCGCACACACAGGAGTACTCCTGTCCGATGCTGACGGACTGGTCTTTACAGCGCCAGCACAGGGCGGGTACAGCGAGCCCGAAAATCCAGCCCCCAAAACACTCCGTACAACCAGCAGGACCTAGCCCCACCCTGCAGGCACCGGTGACTGCGCATCTCCGCCAGGGAGTACTAGCATTTACGGGTTGAGGGGGGTCAGGGGGAACCCCGCTTTTTGCCCAAAGGGGGCTCGCTCTGCTGGGGGAAGCTGTTTGAAAAGGTTCCTTCGAGGCCTCCTTCCCGAGGCTGCTTACCTCTGTCACGCGCCTTCAAGGAAAGGACATCGCCGCCACACGCAGTAGCACGTGAGCGCTCCACGCAGCCCGGCCGGTGCGACCTTTTATCCTTCGCGCAGGGCAAAGATGCGCACTTGGGCGTCGGCAGGAAGAAGTAGCGTGAGGCCGGGATGGCCGTCGAAGTCCGTCAGCATGATCTCGCGCTTCTCTCCGCCGCGGATGGCCATGGGGTCGTAGGTGGCGATGAGGTGTACATTTCCCAGCTTGACCCGGCGCGCTATCGGCAGCGTTTCTGCAAACTGTTTCAGCGCCGGGACGTCTACTTTTATCTCGCCGCTCCGCAAGATTGGCTCAAAAGCTTTCACCAGGGCCAGACCCTCGACTGCCCCCGCGACTGCTTCCGACGGTACCCGCAAGTGAGGCACCAGCTCATCCCGATGCATGACGAAGCTCGGCCTGGCCGGGTCCAGGCGAGGGCCGAAAGGCTCTCGGGCAGTGTCTATCCGCTGAAAGCGCACCAGGCCTGTGGCCTCGTCAACCGAGGTAATGGCCAGGACATCGTAGCGGTTCAGCGTTACTGGTGGAGCATCGTCCGGCGCGCCCTCCGGCTTGACCTGAATAGGCTCCCGAAGCATCATGTCGCCCCCCACGCCCCCCTCCACCAGAACATCCCCTGCCGCCGTGCTCTGGGCCGCCCGCCATAGCGGTGGAGGCACGTGGTGATTGCCAACATCCGACCAGTTCCAGAGAACCACGCCGTCAACCCCGCAGAAAAACGCAAAGGTGAACATTGCACGCATGTCTTCGTTAGGTAACGGCTGCTGATTCCACCAGTGATAGCTCGCGTCTCCGCCGTGCAGTAGCGGCCAGAAGTACGGGCGAATGGGCCTGGGATCGGGCAGAGAATTGACGAGAGCGCGGTCAAAATCGAGGCGGGCAATGGTATAAGCCACATTCTGCGGGGACCAGTAGTACACGTAAACGTCGGGATACAGAACATCCTGGGCCTCAACGAAATCTCTTCCCCATCGCAGCCAGGGCCAGTGCGCAGACGGGTCTGGGATGCCGGGCAGCCCTTTTTCGTGGAGACCCAGCAGGGCATACCAGCCGGAGCCATAGCCCTGGGGGTAAACACCGACGCTGGTAAACCCATTGCGGCGTAGAGCTTCGATGGGAGCAACGTTGGTTAGCAGGTAGCCCCGGTAGTATTTGTCTTCAAAGGCCTTTTGTGCTTCTGGCGATGCGTCGCGCGGATACCATTCCTGCGCCCGGAGCTGGTCGGGCGCAAGCGGCCCCTCATGCTCCAGGTCTAGCATGGCAATCCAGTCAGGGCCGCGCGGCTGCCAGACCGCCCCGCTTTCGAGCAACAACCCCACCACGTCCAAGTCAGCCAGCAAGTCAAATCGGCCCCAGGGAATGCCGTGGTCGGCGAAAAACCGGTGCCAATCAACGAAGCTCCCCCACTGGAGGAACTTGGTGCCGGCCGGAAAGTGTGACAGGTCGGGCATGATGTAGGGATACACCACGCTGAAGCCGTGGCACGAGGCGTACTCAATCATCTTGAAGTTGTGCCAGCCGCCGTAGTTGAACTCGCAGGTGAACTCGCGCAGCCGGAAGGGCAGAATGTCGCGGGCTTCATAAGGCGCCTCGCCTGGCGGAAAGTCGTCGGTCTGGTGCGGCTCATGAGGAACGGCCGGCTGGCCGACTTGCGGCGGCGCATCGTCAAGCCTGACGCCACGCAAGTCGTCAACGGTCAGCGCATCATCGGCCGACAGCCGTACCTGCCCAGCGGCAACAGGTAAGCTAACTACGCGAAAACCCGGAACTTTTCGCTCCAGGTTCCTCAACGCCGTCACGGCGTCGTCCTCGCCGCGCACGGCCGGTCCCGAGAAGAGCGCCAGCACCCCAAGACAGACCGCCAAGGTGACCGTGTATCGCATGGCCGCGCACTTCGGCTGGCAGCAGTAATGTCCTTCAGAGACTGTTGCTAAAGCTGAGCTCCGCTGCTGTAGAGCAACGAAGGTGTAAGCTCCCTGCACTCGACCGTTTACCCGCAGCCAATTCAGGGAAGGCTCAAAACGACTTTTGCAAAACTCTCCAAAGGTTTTCCCCTTGATAGGACAAAGAAAGCACAAGAGACCCTGCTGTGACAGGGGAGAACCCAAACTACTGAGGAGTGACGTCCATGCCGGACATCAGGTACTTCGACGCCCGTTGCTATTTGGGGCGGTCTTTGTGGACGGCCGAGGGAGAACCAACGACGCCCCCAGCCCTGCTTGAGACCATGGACCACTTCGGCATCCACGAAGCTCTGGTGATAGACAGTCTGTGCATGGCAAATAACCCGAAGGCCGGCAATGCGAGAATACTGCGGCAGACCGAAAGCCAGCCGCGCCTGCACCCGGCTTGGGCCTATCTGGTATCCCAGACGCGAGAACTGCCGCCGCCCGAGGAGTTTGTCAAGCAGATGAGGCAGTGCGGTGTTGGAGCCGTATACCTGTTCTACGGCCAGTACAACCTGCCACTGGAAGACTGGGCTGTGGGCGACCTGTTGGCAGCCCTTGAAGAAGCCCGGGTTCCTTTATTCCTTTGCCCGAATGACGTTACAGACCCTGGCCCGGCGGACCAGACGGACTGGCGCGGAGTTGTGCGAATCTGCAAGCAATTTCCTCGACTGCCGGTCATCGTCACGGAAGGACGTGTGTACCGAAGCCAGCGGGCCATGTATGCAGCGATGGCAGCCTGCGACAACCTCATACTCGACCTTTCCATGCTCTGGTTACACCGGGCCGTCGAGTTTACCTGCCGCGAATTCGGCGCCCACAGGCTTGTATGGAGTTCTCGGCTACCGGAGCGCACGCCTGGCGCGCCCCTGATGCAGCTTAATTACTCGGACATAAGCGAAGACGAGCTGGCCCTGGTGGCAGGCGGGAATATGAAGCGGCTGCTGTCATGGAATCCATCCATTGAATTTGCTGAGGGAGTGCGCTTCCCGGAGCCCATTGACAGTCTCCACCGGGCGGCGCGAGAACGCCTGTCCCTGAGCGCCGAGGAATTTTACGACTGCCACGGCCACATCGGTTGGGGCGATCCATACCACGTGATGAAGGAAACGCCCGAAGGCCTTGTGGCTGAGATGGACAAGTTTGGCATCAGGAAAGCACTCGTGTTCAGCATGCAGATAATGGCTGACGTAGGCTACGGAATTGAAGAGGTAGCTGAAATGACCGGGCGTTGGCCCGACCGGTTCATCGGGTTGACTCTCGTCAATCCGCGCAACGGCGAGCGGCAGATGATGGAAGACCTGGAACGCGGCGCAAGGCTGGGTATGCGTGGCGTGAAACTGATGCTCAATTCCTACGGCGCCTACGATGTCAACGGGCCGCTGGTGGACGTATGCGCCCGATGGGCCAGCCAGCGCAAGGAATTCATCCTGAGCCACTTTTGGGGTGCGCCTGAGCGTCTCCTGCAGCTTTGTCAGGAAAACACTGGGGCATGTTTCATTGTCGGGCACTCCTATGATTATTATGGCGAAATGTTTCGTAGAGTGTCTAATGTATTTTTGTGCACGTGCCCATTCCTTACTACTGGACAAACCGAGCGACTTGTGCAAATATATGGGGCTGATAGGATACTGTTCGGCTCTGACTTGATGGATCTGCCTATCGGTTGGGGGATTGGTCAAATTGCTTATGCCCGCATTCCCGAGGCCGACAAACGTAAGATCCTGGGCGGCAACTTGAAGACGCTCTTGCGCAGGTATTCGACCGGATCACGTTAAGTCACCCGGTCTGCAGGGTAACAAGGTTTAGAGGACATTCAGGATGGGCTGGCAGCACGCTTGCAGCGGGAAAGGCGTGGTGTGCTTATCAAGCCGTGGAGCTGGAGCAAAAGGAGCTACAGAAGATGCATTGGCAGCTTGTAGTCATTGGAGAACTCATCGAGGGCGCAACCGCGCTTTTCTGTGTCCTGCGCGACAAGCATCCAGGACGTCTCCTGGCTGGTGCGGTCGCGGGGGCGGGTGTGATGCTGGCCATTCTGGCTGGCCTCTTGGCCGTCGCTAGGCACCAGCCACCCAACCTGCAGTGGCTGCAAATAGCCTTTGCAGCACTGGGGCTGACTGCCGGGCTGATTACGGGTACGGCCTTCGGTGCCTTTGCGGGCGCGGCTGCGGTGGCTCTAGTGCAAGGCCCAACCCCGGCCCGTTCCAGTTCCTACGTGGGTGCCTTTGTAGGCTTAGCGGTTGCCGTCGTGCCGGTGGTGTTTCTCCAAGCAACATGGCCCGAGGAAGTCCGCGAGGCAGTCGTGATTGCGCTACTCTGCCAGGGGCTCATCGCCGGTACCCTCCTCGGACGCGGCATTGGGATGAAACACAGCTTCTAATGCCATCCTGACAGCCACGGATGAGCACGGATGAACCACGTGGGGACTGCGGTATGTCGGTTGTTGTCGGGTGTCTGTATGAGACGCAGCCAGGCTAAATCCTGGCGCGGGGGAAGACGCTCACCATTGCGCCGATACTGGCGGGACCAGAGACCCTGAACCCTGATGTAGGGAAAAATGCCGGTGCCGATGAGGATTTGGGCACCCGTGGTGTTTGACGCGCTGCCGGGCTGGGCTGTGAGGCGGCGGCACAGTATGGCCGCCAGCATATAGGGCCACCGGTTCACCGGTGTTAATGCGCCGGGCCGAACCCAGAGTGCCTGGGAAGCTCGGGCAGTGGAGAGCCTCGGCTTCGGCTCGTGGGGCTGATGATAATGCACTGGCCACTAATCGCAGTGGGACAGGCGTGTGTCATTGCGGCGGCGATGTTCTGCATGGCGCGCGAGAAAAACCCCCTCAAGCTTCTCGCCGGAGCTACTGCAGGAGCCGCCACTACGCTCGCTGTACTGGTCCTCCTGGGCCTCGTGGCAGCGCTCTCTTCTCGGGCCGGCTGGCTGGAACTGGTGAGCCGGTGGTTCAGGATAAGTGCAGGTTTCCTGGGCAGCACAGTTTTCGGGACGTTGGCGGGAGCTGCTGTGGCAGCCTTCGTGACCGAACCCGTGCCGGCTCGCACCAGTGCGTATGTTGGCGGCCTGATAGGCCTGGCCATCGCTGGGGTGCCCGTGGTATTTTTGTACGGGGCATGGCCAGGGGAGATTCGTAGCGCCGTTGCGGTTGGCCTGCTTTGCCAGGGGCTAATCGCCGGCACTCTGATGGGGCGGGGCGTTGGGATGAAGGCGCCCGCCTGACTGAAGTCGCCAAGAAGCATCGGAGGGCCCATGAAAGTCTGTCGTGCCGCCGCTTGCTGGTTGTTCGTGGTAACATATTGGAGTGCCAGTGCCGCTCCCTTCCGCCCTTACCACATAGGCCTTAACCTGGGTTGGGTGCCCAGCATAGAACCTGCCGTCATTGCTGGCTGGGCCTTTGATGCCGGCGCGGACATGCCGCGCGTGGGAGCGAGGCTAGACCTGGCCCAGCGATGGGGCGTGGGTCACCCTGACGCGACCGTCACGCGCTTTACAAGCGCCGGCAGGCACCCGCTGCTTTTCCTGTTCAACGAGAACGTGCAGCATCTGCGCCCTGACGGAAGTACGGATGAAGGCTGCAAGGTACCGGAGGGCTTGTGGGAGGCTGTGTTCACCAGGGGCGGCGACGCCGGCGGCCCCGACGCAGAGGTAAACCCAGGCAATCCATGGGCGCGCTTTGTGTGGGAGATTGTTGAGCGGTACGACAGCGACGGACAGGCTGATGCGCCAGGCAGCCCGAAGATCCAGTATTTTAGCCTGTGGAACGAACCCGACTGGCTGCCTTGGCCGACACGCCCTTCCGACCCCCGCGATAAATTCCTCCGCGGTTGGTACGGCCACGACATGACCGACCTTGCGCGGCTGATTTTCGTCTCCTGGCTGGCCGCCAAGCGCGCCAACCCAGCCTGCAAGATTGGCATCCAACTCTGCTTTTCGGAAACCCTGGGCTTCCTGCTGGATGACCCACGGTATCCGGCGGCAAATTACATAGACTTCGTGGATTTCCACGCCTACGCTGGCCCCGGCTCAGACACGCTCATCGAGGCTGAAGGGGGATTGGAAGGCGTCTACAAGAGCATGGCCCTGGAGTTCGACAAGCGCGGGCTGCAACGGCCAGAATTCCTGTGCACCGAGTGCGGGTATCCGGGCGACGAGGGCCTTGGGCCAGCGTACTCTGAGGCCGTCCAGCGGGCAGCAGCCGTCAAGGTACAGATTGCCGGGGCAGCTCTGGGCCTGGTGACCGTCTGCTGGTACGGCCTATTTGACCCGTGTTGGCAGAACATGGGGCTGGTGGGCGACGTCAGCGGTCTGCCCAGAGACGGCCAGGGCGCCCGGTTCAAGCAAGCCTTCCACGCTACGCGCACTCTGGCAACGCTAATGGGCCCAAAAATGGCCGAGGGTACTATGGGGTACGCCGGCCGTGTCGAGTGCGGGGGGACAGGGCGCGGACATGAGTTTCGGACTGCGGACGGCAAACGGGTTTTCGTCCTGTGGGCACACGACCCGGACGGAAACCCCAACAGGCGCGTCGTCTTGTCCCTAGGCTTACCTCAGGGCCGCTATGCCCGCTACGAGTGGGACTATTCTCTCACAGGCAAGCCAGCGGCGCTGATTACTTCCGACGGGGAACCGCAGGAGATCAGCGTCGGCATTGACCCCATTTATCTGACCGAATACCGCGAAGGTCCTTGAGGACAAAACTTCGCCGCCCCTGCCTAACGCCGGTGTATGCCCGTCGTGGCTTGCTTTCCGGGCAAAAACAGGAGAAGGGTTCCGCCCAAGACCGCCTTCCTGACTTTACCGTACCGCTTGCACCACGCCCGGCATTTCTTGACCAGCACCGCGGCTAGGGAAAAGTCAGGCCGCAGTTGCCATCCACCTCTTCCGGGCCTGCCGCAGAATGTTCCTACTGAGTCTCAGCACGTTTGCGCACCTCAGCGTCGGGATGATTGGCAGCGATGAAAGCGAGAGCCTCCGTGTCTCCGCGGTTCCTCAATTCATCCAGCCGCTCAGCGAGTAGCGCTGCAATCTTGGCCGATGTGGCACTTAACCGCGCTGCTTCTGCTATGCGTACCAGCTCTGCTGTGCGTAACTCGCCGGCGAGTCTGTTAAGCGTGGGCTGGCTATTGGCTATCTTCATGGCGGCTATTCGGCGAGTCTCCTCCCAGCCAGCCGCCTGGGCAATCACCAGCAGGGCCTCTGCGGCCGCCGTGTCAGCAGGCAGTCGCTCGGCAAGACGATTGATGATGAACTCCCGCATCGGCCCGCGGTCGAGGCTCTCACCGCGAAGCATTTGGGCCTCACGGGCGCGGGCGGCGGCCTCAGCCATTTCTCGCATGTCTTCAAGTATCTCCTGCGGGATCCCCGCCGTGCCCTGGCCTTCGGCGTCAATGTCGCGGAAAACCCTCGCTGCGGCTCCTCCACCACTAATAACCTGCGGCTGCGTGCGGATCGTGCGGCGCAGGCAGGCTGCCACCACCAGAGGGTCGTACACCCGCAGCTCGAGCAGCCGCATGATGACTTTTCGGGCCGTCGCCCCGGCAGCAACCAAAAGTAGGTGAGAAAGAAGGTCCCACTCCTCGTTTTTGAACAAGTCCTCGATGGCCGGGTCCAGCCGCCACGGCGGCAGCCCTTCGACCAGCGGCGGAATGTCCCTGCCATAGGCAACCAGCTTCTTGATGTCCACTTGCCCTCACCGCGCTTGCATGTTGATGGCAGTCCCGGCAAATATCGTAAATTGCAGCGCGTCTGTCGGCAAGCACCGCACCCAGGCGGAGTCACCAGGGAGGGCGGGGGCCTTGGCAGGCAACCATCGTCACAAAGTCAAGTCCACCACGTCCCCCTGCGACAGGTATGCCGGTATGATTTTCGCCCCCACTTGCAGGCGCCCGGGTTTTACGGCGTGAAGCAGCACCGGCACCCATTGCTTGTCCTGCAAGCGCATACGCATGGCCAGCCCTTCGCCGGAGAAGGATACTTGCCCTACATCCGGCAAAGTGACCTCGATTTGCGCGCGTTCCCCGCCAGAACCAACGGGTGGGCATAGCCATAGGCAGGCCTGAGCGCCGTTTTCCGCCCAGATACCATGCCACCCGGCCGCGGCAGCGTCGTCCAACGCCCGCACCGACCAAGAGGGCGGCTGTCGCCCCCGGAAGGGCACGGCCACCGTAGCAAACCATGCTGGCACTCCCCGGCTCTCAAAGCACGCCACCGGCACCTCGCGCAGGCCATCCCAAACGCCTATGCCCCTGCCGAGGGTAGCGACTGGCTGTGGTTGGCCCAGGACGTTTAGCACGAGATTGCCGCCGTCCTCTGCTGTCCACACGCGCAAGCTTGCGGCGTCCAGATTGACCGGCGCCGGCGCGAAGCGATACCAGAGCTGACAGGTGTGGTCGCCGGCGCCAGTGACGTCGTCAAGGATGAGCCACACTGCATCCAGGCCCGCAGCAGGCTTGAGAAACCATATCCGCCGATGGTGCGTGACGCCCTCGAAACCCCTGTAGCCGTGGTTGTGGCCCGCGAAGTAGTCGAAGCCCTTGGCGGTGGCCCAGGCGTCGGCGGTGCCGGGCAGGGCATCGCGGCGGTCAACGGTGACTGTGTTGTGGGAAATAGTGGCTTTAAGCTCAGCAGCTTCCGGCGTCCCGTAGGTGCATATGCCAGGGTCGAAAAGCACGGTCCGCCCATAGGCCGCAGCGACAATGCCCAGCGTGTCGTCGTGGCCATGGCTGCCGTAGGGACCGCAGTGAAGCGCCAGGTAATGGGCATCCTGCTCCCAGCCCGTGCGCATGTAGTAATAGCCGCCGCTTGGGAAAGCCACAGAAGTCTTTTCCGGTGGCGTCCCTCCTATTGGTGCGCCTGCCGGGGATGGCACTTCTGGCCCTGCTGCTGCAGCCGCCTGCACCCGCCTTCGCATCGCCCAGGCGTACCGGAAATCTTCACGGTTAAACAGGCGGGCGCCGCGCTCAAGCAAGTCGGGCGTAGAAGGATTCCCCGAATCGCCCCAGGCCGGCAGGGTGCCATCAGGCATCGTTGCGTACATGATGTAGTCAAACATCCGCTCCACGAGCTGCGTCATTTCTTCTGGCAGCTCGAGGCCCAGTTGTCGCGTGCGTTCGATGATTGACGAAAAGCGATTCATGACGAGCATGTGGTAGTTGGTGGTCGGCTCGCGCAGAACGCCGTCCGGCCGGATAGTTTCCATGGCGTTCCGGACAGCTATCTCCAGACCCTGGCGCACCCGCTCTTTTGCATTGCGGAATTCCGGGTAGGTCAGGCCAACGTCGAAGAGCGCCTCAGCCATCTGGGTTTCCCAGTTTCCGCCTCCCTGCATCCGCTCTAGTACATCAGCCATCTGGCCAAGGTTGAGGATGAAGGCCGCGCGGATTTCTATGGGAAAGTCGGGTGAGTCTACGAATGTGGCGTAGTAATAGAAACCGTGGCCTATACGGGCGCCGATGGACAGGGCGGACCACATCGAGCCGCCAGCTATTCCCGCTGGCAGCGCCGCCGGAATAACCTCGTCGGGCCGATAAGCGCCCGCCAAGAGGGGCGAGGGGCAATATCGGAAGACGTGCCAGAGCATATCGGAAAAGGCGCGGGCGTACTTGGGATGCCCGGTCGCTGCGTAGCCCTGAGCCAGCCACTTGCGCAGGCCAGACCGGGTCAGGCCCACCCCGCCGCGCTCCGGCCAGAGCGTATAGTGGTTCCATTCCGGACCGAGGTCTACCGTCGTGCCGTCTTCCAGCAGGACGCGGTGCTGGCAAGCCAGGTCGGCCTGCGTCAGGTCAACTGTGGGGTCGTGGCGCATTTCCCGGCGCTCTGGAAACAAGTCCTCACGAGCCTCAAAGTACTGCACCACAGCTTCCACCGCGCGCGGCCAATCACGCCGCTCAACGGCATCCTTGACAGTCGCCAAGGGCGGGTAATCCAGGTCGAGGGTGCTGAAGGCTTGTGCCAAGACGGTGTCTGCATCAGCGCGATGCGTCTCGTGCACTTCAAACCACAGGTCGAAGGACTGGGGCTGGCCGGCGACAAAGGCCGTCCCGCCTGGATAGTCGTCGCGGGCAACGCCAATACCTTCGATGCGCCCGTCGGCCCCGGCAAAACCGGGGCGCTTTCCGCCGGGTCCGGGTGCCCGGCCCAAAACCCACTCGCGTGGCGTCTCAGCCGGCCGCAGCGGCTCTAAGTCGCACGTTATCTCGAAATAATACTCGCTGTCCGGCTCCACCCGCGCTTCAAGCACGGGCATCGGCACGGCTCCTTCCCACATCCGCCGCGAGTAAGGAATGTGCGCTCTCCCCAGAGATACGCGCTTGGCCGGACTGTCCCATAGAGTCACCACCAGGATTTCGTCCGGCCCCCAGGTCTCGTGCCAGAAGGCCTGCCAGAAGGCAATGCGGACGATGCAATCGGCGGATGCGCTTGTGCGGAAGGTCTGCCCGACAGGGGCCTCCACCGAAACAGCGACGTGGCGGTCTGAATGACGGGCGCCCGACGATGCGCCAAGCCGCACCGGATTCATGAGATACGACAGCCGGGCAACCGCCGCGTCATCACAAACCAGCCGTCGTAGTCCCTCGTTGGCGGCCTCCGATAGATTTGCTCCGATGATTGCTATTGCTACCGACTGAGCCACCAAAAGCCTCCGCACCGTCTCACACCTGCCATGGATTTATTACCTTCCGTCACCCGCCGGCCACGGTAAGACAAGACTGCTGTGCCCTGCGCAGAAAGGGCGTTTTGCTGTGAACTTCAGCGCAGCGGGAATGTCTCCAGCCCACGGGATACTCTATTACAGTTTGGCGTCTCCAGCCTTCGGCAGTCCGTGTAGGGACACGGCTTTCACTCGTCGAGGTTTGCAATGGCTGAGTAGGGACGACCTGGTCTGCTCAGGCCATGTCAGGTGCAAAAGAAAGCACGCTGCCGCATGGCGCGTAAAGGGACTCCCCTCCCGCCGGAGCAGCCCGGCCCGGGGCCCATGACTACATAGTAGTGGGCACCACAGGCTCCTGCGACGCCGCAAGACGCCACCTGGCCGCATCACGCCCCCTAGCATCCCCCTGACGACCCAGCGCGCCGCGCCGGCTCAGGCAGCAGCCTCCCACACTCGCGTACTTGTCACCGTGCTACCACGGCCGCGGTATCTGGTCTTCCCAGGGGTGGACGATAAGCTGGCCGCCCTGCGCTACCCGTTTTATCTGGCTCCACTGCATCCACTTGACGTGGCCATCGAGGAAGGCGATGTTGGAGCCACCATTATGCTGCGAGTAGGCACCCTTATCCGCAGGCCTGTTCCCTTGGCACTGCACGCACCCAGTCCACCGGGGATATGCAACCCGGTCCAGATAGCCCTCGTTGTCAATGCCCCACACCAGGCTGCATTTGGAGTCGCCTATCAGGTACGTCTGCACGGGTTTGTCCCAGGTGACCAATTTCGCAGACCGGGCGTCAGAGACACAGCACGTAGCCACGCCGCCGTGGCTCATGTACTCGTTGTAGCCGTAGTTGAGAGACGGCACCTCGAAACCGTAGGGCTGGCAGGTGCCGCAAGCTCCACGGATGTTGCCCGCCACCGTCGCGCTGGGGCAGGCGAAAATCTGCTTGTTCTTGATGTACGGCTCTATTTGCGCAAACCACGGCCGCCCCTGCCCCGCGTACCCCCAGCACCACGGGGCCCACACGGGCAGCCTCTCATCACAATCGTTCACGTACATCAAAAAGCCCAGCGCAATCTGCTTGAGGTTACTCTGACAGCTTGCCTGGCGGGCCTTTTCTCTGGCCCGCGCGAACACCGGGAACAAAATCGCTGCTAGGATCGCGATTATCGCGATCACAACTAGCAGCTCGATGAGCGTGAAACC
>JANZZA010000633.1 GCA_026419655.1 Armatimonadota bacterium
GGCCCCGGCTGCGAGGTCATAGTGCCGGGCTACACGTTCTTCGCCACGGCCGCCGCCGTTGTGTCAGCCAAGGCCATCCCAGTCATCGCCGAGATTGACGAGTCGCTAACCATTGACCCGGCCGACGTGGCCCGCAAAATCACGCCCAACACCAGGGCCATAGTGCCTGTCCACATGATTGGCACGGTCTGCGACATGGACCCGATAATGGACCTGGCGCGGCAGCACAACCTGGTTGTAATCGAGGACGTAGCCCAGGCCTTTGGGGCTCAGTATCGCGGCAAACGCTGCGGCGCCATCGGTCACATGGGCTGCTTTAGCATCAGCACCTACAAGTTCGTGGGCGGCGGCGAGGCGGGCCTTGTGAGCACCGATGACGAGCGCCTGTACATCCGTGCCCAGAACCATCACGACACCGGGGCCTGCTGGCGGCCCGACCGTTACGGCAAAGAGCGCTTCCCCGGCGAGCTTTTCTGCGGCACCAATTACCGTCTCTCCGAGCTTGAGGGAGCCGTGAACCTCTGGCAAATCCGCAAGGCTCCGGCCCGGCTTGAGCGCCACCGAAAGGTTTACAAGCAGGTGACGGCACACCTCCGCCCGCATACCGATATCCTGCCCCAACAGGTGCGCGACCTTGACGGCCACGTTGGCTACTCACTGTGCTTTTTCGCGCCCGATGCCGGCCATGCGCTCAAGTTGGCCGAGGAGCTGAACGCCGAGGGCGTTGGCTGCGGCGTGTTTACCGCTGGTGGCGCCCGCGACTGGCACATTTATAAGTACTGGGAGCACATCCTTGAACGGAAAACGGCGACTGCCGAGGGTTGCCCCTTCACGTGCCCTTACTACAAGGGGCCGCTGCCGGCATACTCCGAGGACATGTGCCCGCGCACCCTGGACCTTCTCTCGCGTGGTATCCGCATCGGACTGAGCGAGTGGTATACCGAAGACGAGTGTCATGGGCTTGCCGAGGCAATAAACCGCGTCCTGAGCAGGCACCATGCTCCAATAGGTGACCTGGCTTGGCATGATGTAAGACAGTAGAGGCGCGGCTTCTTTCGGCCCCGCTACGATTTCTGTCCTGCACCCCGGCGCCGCCACGTGTGGCCGCGCACAGGCACCTGTTGCGTAGGGGAAACCCTTTCAAACGGGTTTCCCCTAATACGTCCTTGTCAAACTTTTGCCCGCGGCCTCTAATGCTTACTCCTTTCAGCCAGGCACCACTTGGCCCCAAAAAGGCACGTGCGACTGGCTTAACTCTCACGGGATTGTTGGAAAAGCTGGTGTTGGCTTATCCGGAGTGAAGAAAGTGTCCAACGCCGTGCGCCGGAACTTTTGCCTGCGATTGCGTCTGGGTGCTCGGCAAGCGGCTTTTGCCACAGTCTCCTCAGCGCCGAAAGCCTTGCGACGTGCTGGTCTGCTCGCCCGGGCCTGCAGGCGGAGAACCGTACGACCTCATAGACTTGTCGCCGCTCTAGGGTAGACACTCATGCCCTATTGCGCTTATAGTTGCGGCCGCATGTTATCCTTTTGAACTTGATGGAGATAAACCCCGCTATGCTTCATCCAGCCGGCAGTTACCATTATCGCTGGGGGTATTTTCGTGCTTCGGGACACTGTGCCACTGTGCGATTTTCGTGGTGCACAATAGCCTTCGGGATTCTTACCTCGTGCCTTTTCGCTACGCACGTCTTGGGCCAGGACGCCTCGCTGGCGCTTCGGATGCAGGGCGTGGTGAAGAAATTCGTGCAGGATACGGGCATGCAAATCATCGGGTTGGGGTCATGGATAAGCGGCAAGGGGTACGTGACCGGCGTCTCGGACCATGACCTCCGCCTTCTGATGCCGCCGGGGACGAGCCCGGAAGCAGCTCAAAAAACATGGGCGGCAGCCCAGCAGCAGCTCCGCGAACTAATCAAGAGGGAATTCGGCGGCGAGGCCCCAAAGGTCCTGTCGCGCACGAATCTTTATCCCCCCACTCAGTTAATGCGCGGCGTGCTCAACCCCGAGGATGCAATGGAGCGATTCATAAAATACAGGCGCGTTCCCAACCTTGGTTACACCGGCGCGGTCACGTCCAGCACGCCGGCAAGATTTGCCGAGGGCATGTACGGCGTCGGCGCCGAGACCTATGTACAGGCCTATGAGCGGCAGGCTGGCAAGCTTTTCTACCGCCACCAGGGCAAGGTCTTCACGGGCATGACGGACCTGACCCATCTGAAAGAGGGTCTGGCACAATACACCGTTCGCGGAACGGCCAACACCGCCGGCCAATGGACCGTCCACCTGGTCGAGGCTCTACAATCTGGCAATGCCAAAACAGTCCTCAAGTACCTGGAACGGCTTGAACGCGACCTGGTGAAGTGCCGCGACCTGGCCCAGCTAGGCACTGACACCGCCTTGCGGCGGCAGTTGCGCACCCTTATCGGCCAGTTGCGGGCCAATCCGCGTGCACTTAATGCCGTAAGCGCGTCGGTCAGCCAGGTGGCACGCAGGGCCGCCATGGAAGCCGCCCTGCTCAGTCGCTACGACCGGGCGGGTACCATGCAGCGGGCCTTTGTGCGTCTGGCCCTCGACGGCCTCGACGTGAAGAACGCCCTTGGTGAGGCCATGGAGAAGGTTTTCGCTCGCCTTCCCAGCGTGCCTGTCGAGACGGTAGCTCACGGGGTAATCACCTACTTCTCGGTGGTGAATAGCTCCCGAGCACTTGGCGAGGGCGATGCGCTCAGCGCCGTGGCGGAGGCAGGCCTGCCGTTTGTGAGCCTTGGCCCTGGCCTGCTTATGCAGCTAACGGCTGCCATTATCGAAGGTACTAAAGAAGCTGGCTACGATTTTGTTGCAGGCCGTCAGGATGCCTTCGATTTGCTGGAAGGCATTTTTACGACCTTCGGCAGAGAGGGGCTTAGTGACCGGCGGTATAGTCTTGATCAGCTGGTCGAAAACATAGAAACCGAAGAGCACCTGGCGGCCTTCGTCAGGGCCCGAGCCGTAGAAGCAGCTACGCGAGGCGAGGGGGAAGGCCGAGTCCACGATGCAGGCGTCGCTGAGGCCATTTACAACCGCTGTTTCCCGGTGATACTTCGGGCATGGCGTGCCCGTCGGGAGGTACTGGCAACGGAATTCTTTGACCTGCTAGATTTTCTTTCCCAGACCGGCGTCGTCCTCGTCTGCCAGCCTGACGCGGTTGTTGACTTGGGGAGCTCAAAGGAAGTCAAGGTGACGGTCACTGCCCTGCCCATTGACCAGAGCGTTGGCTACGCGATGGAGCGGCTGCGCCGGATTTTGCGCGTCCTTCTTGGTAGCGCCTCGGGGCCCTACGTCAACGTTCACAATACGTGGACGGAGGGCGGTGTGGAAGGCTCGCAGGGCAACGAGCGCGTCTATACCTACACTGCCCCGGGACGCTACCAGGTCAGGCTCGACCGCGAGATTTCTATCGGGGCTGCCGGGGTGCCCAAAGACTGCCCCTTTATCAGGGCCGTCAAACAGTTCGCCGTGGTAGAAATAGAGGTCAAGGGTAAACCGCAGCAACCGCCGAAACCACCCGGCGAGCCCAAGCCGCCCAGCACTCCTCCAGCGCCTCCTGCTCCTCCCGGCGATTACGTGCTGGTTAACGTCGAAAAGGGTGACAAGGTCCAGGCTCCGTCTCGCGCTCGAGATGTGGCCTTCGGCGAGACCTCAATGAGCGGCATGGAGTTGTACGGGGATAAATGGCACCGGGTGAGCATGAGCTGGCAGGCCCCAGGGGGCGCCTATAAAGCCGGAGATACCATATCCCTGAGCGTGTCGCTCGACGAGCTTTGGGGAGAGGTAACTGTAGACATGGTTTCCATGGGCCGCACCCTCTCGACGGCCACCGTCACCGCCGACAGCGGACAGAAATCCGGCACGGTGACCATGAAGGTTCCCGGCCCGGGCCTAAATGGGTTCCAGATCATCATTACGGCTATGTCGCAACATGCTGCCTTCATAGCCGTGAGAGGCTACGACTACGAAGCCAGGTCTAAGTGATTTGGGGCACACATTGGACCGAGCCGAGAGGACGCTTCGCCACAGCAATAAGGCCTGATGCGGCGCTCTCGCCGCAGAGCCTAACGTGGGCGTTTTTTCAGATGATGCGCGTAGTGGCGTGAGTAGAAAAAGTCCTGGAAGGGGTCTGGGGGACGCCCCTTCTCACAGGGATGTCCCCAGGTGACTCTTGCGAAAGTCGCTTTCAGGGCCCCCGGAAGTAGCCGCAAATAAAAGGCCTCGCGCACAGGCGTCATACGCCTTCTTCACTCTGGATAAGCCGACACCAGCTTCTCCAGCAGTCACCCGCGAGACCGTCTGCCCGAGTGGGTCTCTTGCCAGGCGACGCACGAGGAAACAAAGACCTGATGAGATGCTTTGCCTCGCCTACCAGTTCCCGGCGCGAAGGTCGTCCACCCAAAAGACTATCGTCTCACCTATCCGGCCCGTGCGGCCACCCCAGCCAACGAGAATATCACGCACCTTGGACGGCTCGAAAACACCGTCGGGGTCGGGTCCCCAACTGGTAGGTTGCGCCGCTTGGATAGGAATCACGGCCCGCTGCCAGCCCGCCTCATGACACGCCCGCACGCCCCCGACGATGTACGTGCCGCCGTCTGCCTCAATAAACTGCACCGCCAGCTCACCCGCAAACTCCTGGCCTGGAGCTATATACGTCCACAGTTCTGTCTCTTATACACATCT
>JANZZA010000650.1 GCA_026419655.1 Armatimonadota bacterium
CCATTTGCCCGGCTCGCCCAGAACGGTAATGTCCATGACATCACCGAGAAAGGTGTTCTGACCTTTCTCATCCGGGCCAAAGGTGCGCAGGCGCATGTGGATGGGGCGGAGAGCCGTGCCCGGCTGGACGTAAACCCAGCCCGAAAGGTTGAGTCTTTGCCCGCGTAACTGGCACGCCCTTTCAGAGACCGCGCCATTGAAGACGATGAGAAGGTCCTGTCCGACTATCGGTCCCGTGTCAATCTTGAGCGCCCACTGGCCTGACCGTACACGCTCGGCCGACCGCTGCAGGCACTCGCCTGACGGCTGCTGGCTCGGATACAGGCCTGTAGACCAGGCTTCGGGCACCGACGCAGTGCCGGCTTCAAAGGTGCCATTGAGCAGCAGCGACGAGGTCTCCTGCCCGTGGGCAACCCCAGCCAGAAGCGTCGCCAACAACGCATGCAAGAGCAGGCTTCTTGCCGCAAGGCGCCTCATAGCCCAAAGTCCCCCCTGTGTCTTGCCGTGCTGGCGACACGTGAAATCGCCTGGACAGACTGTAAACAGCGGTTCTGCCCCCGGCCGCCCTTCCGCCGGCATGGCTAGCATCACCCGGAGGCAATAAGAAGTAGATTGTTACGCAGATTGTTGCAGAAGCCGGTGATGCCTTACCCGGAGTGAGGACAGTGTACAAAGCTATGCGCCCCAGCTTTTACCTGCGACCTCGTGTGGTGGCCGGTAGAGCGACTTTTGCAGAAGTTCCAGAAGGGAATTAGCAGGACTTCTCACCGGCAGCCTCCTTCCTGGTTGTGTCGGGGATTATAGAGGAGGCAAACAGCACGAAAAAGTTTGGGAGGAAGGCGAGGTGAACTTGCATGGGCCGGAGCTGGTGAACTTACGCTGACAAGCCGGTGTTATATCGGTCAGGTGTAAGCAAAGGATACCTATGGCCCAAAATGTCTCCTTCGAGACCGTTTCAAAAGCAGAGCTTCGCTGTCGTCGAATGGCGCAGGTGTGCAACTGCGTGCGACTAGTTTTTTACCCGGAAGCAGATCAGAGACGCCGTAAAGCGACTTTTGCAACACTCTCCCCTTCATAAAGGTGATTGTTGGAAAAGCTATCGCAGGCCTAGCTGAGATGTACAAAGGGCGCAGGGCTAGGTGCTCGACCTTCTACTTTGCGTTTACTTCTTGGAGTCGCTGAGTGAGGAGGCTTTTACACCAGTCGCCAAAGAAGTTTTCCGCAGGAATTAAAGTTTTTCTCGGCGCTTGAGCAGAGCGGCGTAGACCAATTCGAGGAACGCCTCTGGATCGTCTGGGATATTGGCCGGAAGCGAGGGCAGGGCACTTTGAACAGCGGCTGTGATCTGGCGCGCGAGAGTGCTTCTAATCGCCGGGTCAAGGGCGTCGCGACGCTCTATGAATTGCTCGACGGCAGCGGTTTCCCGCGCGCTGAGACCAGTAAGCAGAGGCACCAGGGTAGCCAGAAGCCCGTCTTGCGCTAGCTGGGCCGGAACTAGCGGCACCGACTCTTCGCTGCCGCGCTCCTTTATCACCACGGTCCCGGCCACATAGTCGCCCAACCTCTTTCCTTCTCGCGAGAGCAGCATTGAGATGAGGCCTACGCCATAATAGAATGGCAGCAGGTCAACCAGCCGGACGATGTTGCGCAAAAGAGACTCCGTGAGCGTGAGGGGAGTGCCGTTGTCGCGGATGACGCGGATGCTGGCCTGGCGCTTGCCGGGAGTCTGACCGTTCCAGAACATCTCGAAGAGGATGAAATAGGCGAGGAAGAACAGGCCTGCCCCGCTGAGGAATATGACGAGCAGTTCTTGCGGACCCAAGGGGATGCCAGGCGCGAAGGAAGACATGAAGGCCAGTAAAACACCGAGAAAAGTGAAGGCGGCAAACAAAATGAGGTGGTCCATCAGGGCGGCAAGGAATCGCGAGCCGAAGCCCGCGATTTCGTGACTTACGCGGACGTGCTCGGGGGTCTCGATGTCGAAGCGGTCGGCTTCCACTAATGAGCGCGCTCCAGGACCGGCGGCTGCGTCAGCCGAAGGCGAAGAACAGGTTACCGGGCGGCGGGCACGCTGGCAAGAGCTGGAGGGCCTGATCAGGCAGGTTGACGCTGGCGGGCTTGAGAGCCTGGGGCCGGACGGACTCGAGCGTCTTGCGGTGTTGTATCGTTCGGCCGCGGCGGACCTGGCGCGCGCCCGCAGCGAGGGCTGGCCCGGACAGGTGCAGGACTACGTCAACAACCTGGTGGCCCGGGCACATGCGCGCATTTACGCGGTCCAGCCGCGCTCAGGCCTGGGCATGAGAGTTTACTTCTTTGGCGTGGTGCCGGCGGTGTTCCGCAGGCGGTGGCATTACCTGGCGGCCAGCACCTTCCTGACGCTGGCCATGGCATTGATGTCCTACGCTGGGGTACGGCGCGAGCCAGGCCTTGCCAGGGAACTCCTGGGCGGCTTTGCAGAAGCCGTCGCAGAATTCGCCCGAAGCGGCGAGGCCGCAGGGCATTACTTCGCCGACCAGCCCTTTGTCAAGTATCTCGGCGGTGGTTCCTTTTCAGCCTTTTTGTTCCTGCACAACCTTCAGGTGGCGCTGCAGGCCTTCGCTTTAGGCGTCACCGCTGGTCTGGGCACCCTCTTTGTGCTCCTGAGCAACGGCATGATGATCGGCGTCTTTCTCGCCATTGGCGCCAATGAGGGCGCGTTGGCGCGGCTGTTATCCGTGGTGGCACCTCACGGGGCTCTGGAGATACCAGCCATCCTTATAGCTGGTGCCGGAGGCCTTCTCATGGGACACGCCATCGTCAATCCCGGACGGTGGAGGCGTGCAGATGCCCTGAAACTTGCTGGCCGGGACGCTCTTGCGCTTCTGGTCGTGTCAGTGCCCATGTTTCTTGCCGCCGGGGTTATCGAGGGCAATCTCAGCCCGCGGTTCCGGGGTTTCTTTGGGAGTGACCAGGTGAGGATTGTGTTTGCTCTGGGTATGCTGGGGACCCTCGGCCTCTATCTATGGGGCGCGGATAAGCTGCTGCCACCACATCTAAGTCGCCGGGTGCCACCAGCCCCGCCGTGGCCGTGAGGGGCTGGTTCTGCGGGCGGATCCGGCACCTTCGTCACGGCACGGTGGCCAGGATTTCAGCCGGCGCGGTGCAAGTGAGGCGCTCGAAAGCCTGAGGACCAGCCAGCCGCGTTACGAGTTTTCGGGCGGGGGAGAACTTTGGCGCGTCGCCTGTGGGGTTATGGGCATCGGTGGCCAGCAGGTTGGCCAATCCTTCAGCCACCAGCCACCGGGCCAGCCGTGCGACGTCTCGGGAGAGTCTGCCGAGTAAGCCGGCAGTCGTTACCTGCAGGGCCACTCCGCCAGCGGTCAGCTCTCGCGCCCGTTCCCGCACCTCCATCAGGGCGAGGATGCGCTCGGGGTGGGCGAGCACCACCCGGTAGCCGCGTAGCTGCAGCTCGAAAATAACCCGGCGGGCGACCTGCCAGTCGCAATAGGCAGGCACTTCGACCAGCAGGTATTGAGTGCCAGCCAGACATGGCAAGGGGTCTGTTGCGGCGTCAAGCAGCGACGCCGTCAATGCTATCTCTGCCCCAGCGTACAGCTTCAGGTCCAGGCCCGTGCGCTGAATGGCCGCCTGGAGTGCGGCAGTGTGCCCCAACAGAGTTTCCCAATCCGGAGCGCCCGGGGCGGCTGTCCAGTGTGGAGTGGCCACAATGGCGCGGAGACCGTCGGCTGCGGCCACCCGTGCCATCTCGACTGCCGTGGCCATGTCTCGAGGGCCGTCGTCCAGCCCGGGGAGAATGTGGCAATGAGTGTCAATCATGGCGAGGGCGAGGGGAGGGGGCGTCGCTTTCAGGATTCTTTCTCAACCCCTTCGGCTGGCCTGAAAAGCTCCCCAGCGGTGTCTTCCGGGGTGACGGTTGCAATGGCCGCCTCCACGACTGCCAGAAGTGCTCTCGCGCGAGAGGTCAAGCGCACAGGTCTGCACACTTTCTGCACCTCAGGTAAGCCTATACCAGCTGTTGCAACGATATCCTCATAAAACCTAGCGGCTTCGGGAGTTGGCCGGTGGACCGCTGGGCGGGTCAACTATTTCTTTACGCCCAGCCAAAAGCCCGCCCCGAAACCACCGGTAAAGGGCAGGTTGTACGTGAGCACCTTCCAGAGCACTCGAAAGCCTTCAGAGGCAATCTTCGTCACAGGAGCTGCCTGGGCTGCCTTGTCCCAGTGAATCTCGGCGATTCCGTAATACGCCAGCACCTGTAAAAGAATGAACACCACGCCCAGTAAGCAGCCGAGCATTTTACCGACGCTCTTTAGTGCATGGGCAGTGCTCCAGCCCAGTACTCCACCGATGCCCAGAGTGGCCACTACCGGCAGTACTGATTCCATGCTGTCCACTCCCTGCGTGACTTTCCCAGCACCTTATCCGCTGTCTGCACGCCGAAAGACATAGCGTATCGGTCCTTCATGGCCCCCTACCTATCCGGACGCTTAAGGACGCGAGCTGTTGTCCTTTCTTGGCCCAAATTACTCACTCGTCAACTTTCTCGACCTTCGGCGGAAGGGCATAGTCAAGATAGCGGCCCCTCACGTCAGCGGCTACGGTGTCTCCGCGATGTATGTAGACGCGGAAGTTGAAGACTAGTTTCTCGCCGCGGCGCATGGTGTGGTCGCCGCGCTGGCTCCAGTCGCCCGTGAACTCGTGGATGCCCCACTGGTTAGCGGTGAAGAGGCCGTAGCTTCGCACGTGCCACCAGGTGGGGTGGCGGAAATTGTCCGGGTGGTCGAAGATGGCAATGCCGAGGACTTCTTTGCCCACGGGGCCGTAGTAGTCAACCCAGGGCGCTCGCTTGCCCCAGCACTCGGCCTCGGTTACAGCGCCGTAAGCGTTGACGATTCGCCCGCCGCGGCTTTCTTCCATGCTCTCGGCCACGCGAATTGAGAGCGTGCCGGCTTCCTTGGTGTCGCCCAGGTGCACGCCACCGTAGGCTGCAAACCAGACTATGTGCCAGTCCATGATTCGCATTTCGGGGCCGAGGTCGTAGACGGCGATACTCGTGATTTCGCGCAGCAGCTTGTCACCGCGGGCCGATACCCAGTCGCTGGCTGCGCGGATGAGGCCTACCAGCGGCCCCTGGGCAAGTACTGTGACCTCGGTGTTGACCGTGCTTGCGTGGCCTTCAAGTTCGGACCAGTTGTCCTGGCCATTAACTTCGCCGTGGGCCACGTACATGGACTTATGGTGCGGATGGTCGTGGGGAGCGAAGTTGGTCACCTGGTGGCCGCCGGGGCCATAAACGGGATAGCAGTAGGGCCGCGCGATGCCGTGGCGAAATACATAGCTGGTAAATGGGGCGGGGCCAAGGGCGAAGTTCACCTGCTTGCCGTCTTCCAGGTGCACCTTTACGCCGCCAGAGACAGATGGTATTTCTGCTTCCTCTTCTCTGGGGGCGACTCCGTAGCGTTTGGTGGCACCTGCTGGCAAGTCTATGACCAGCCAATGCAGACGGCAGCCGTCAGGGCCGCAGACGCACTGAGACGGCACCTGCCGCACGCGCCGACCGCGGTGGTCTAGCTCCCAGACTGCATGCTGGCCCTCGCAGGCGCACTCACCTGGGCCCTTGCATTCACAGGTGTCAGGGTCGTAGCAACCACAGGAGCACTGGCAGTCGTCGGCGCACTCGCAGGGCACGGCGACGACGGTGGCCTCGCGGGGATGATTTCCAGCCCAGACCTGGTAGATTGCTTGGCTGCACGGACATTTGCTCATTGCCACTACCTCCGAGAAGCAAGCGGCTCGTACCAGCCGCCAGGGTGCCAAGCGTATCTTATCCATGGGCTGCGCGGCTGACAATCCCGCGGGTCCAACCAGTCTTCATTTGTCTGAGAGGACTGTTGCAAAAGCTGGTATTGGCTTATCCAGAGCAAAGAAAGTGTACAACGCTGCGCGCCAGCTCTGTTCCCTGCGATTCAGTCTGGGTGCCGTGAAAGCAACTTTTGCAACGGTCTCCTGAGAATTTTCCTCACGTCGGCGCTTGCCAGCCCGGAACCTTGTACGAGCCTCTCTTCCAGGCTAACTGTCGCAAAACCGTCATTTCACGAGTGGGTGCCCCCATGTGGTACTACATGCTGGCGCCAACCTGTGCCATACGCGCACTGGCGGCTACGTGGAGGCGGGTTTGCGACAGTCGCCCAGAGTATCCTTTTCGTGACGGTTGCAAGAGCCGCCCGGGCAGCCGCAAGAAGTGAACGCAAGTATAAGGCCGAGCACCCAGTCCTGTGCCCCTTGTGTGCCTTATGTAGGCATACACCAGCTTTTGCAACAACCGCGCGAAGAAGGCCGGCATACGGCTCTTGCAACAACCACGTTTTGCGAAAGGTTCTCCGCCAGGCAGCCGTGCCAAACTCTTTAAGCCAGTTTCGGCCCCGCCCCCTCTTGTGTTGGGTGGTGTCGTCCCTGGAAACGTGATGTGGGGCCAGAAGCCCTGCTTGCCGGCCCCGGGCCCAGCGACCGGCTTTTCTGCGCTTGGCAAAATTTTGGGAGCGCCAGATCGTGCCCTAGCCTTGTGTGGTGTGGGCATAAGGGGGTAAACTGTTCTGTGTGGAGGAAGGAAGGGTGAGGGGCTCGGTCCGGCGCCGGCTTGCCCCAAAGGGATTGGTTGTGCTATAATCCACACGACCGCACGGGCAGGGCGGTCGGAGGTGTCTCATTGGTGAAGTGGTATCGGTCCCGGGCAGTATGGTGCCGCATCGGAGGCCGTGATTGACGGGGAAGAGACGGGGGTTGAGGACAGTCCGGGGCCGGGGGACAGCTGGGCGCCCGGAGAAGTCGAGCCGAACTTTTGGACAAGGAACACACAAACAAGGTGCCGAGCTACCAACGCCTCGCTTGCCGCCTTGGCCAGGAGAGTGATCGCAGTGCGTAGCGGCCCTCTCATCCGGGTCCTGCCGCCGGCCCTGACGGTTGCGGCGTTGCTGTTCCTCACCGTGGCAGTCTCCACAGGCGGAGAAAGCTCAGGCGGTTATGTGCGCAGAATCCAGCCGGCGGGCGTTATTCCTTCATCTGTCGGCCCCAATTCACCCCATCCCTTCATCGGTCACGTTCTTCCTCAACTGCCTTTTAATGCGCGGCCTGCCCAGGGTTCTGGGCCCTGGCCTGACACAAATCTGACACCCAACACGGCGGCGACATCCGAGCTGGCACCAGCAGCCGCCCCTGCCGGGACGATGAACCGGGTGGCCTTCGCCACCAACGGCGCGGACCGCGACCAGAACGGCAGGCTCGATCCCACCTTGCCGCCTGCTGCCAACTACAACATCTGGCTGATGCGGCCCGACGGGTCCGAATGCACGCAACTGACGAATCTGCCAGGCGACGAGAAAGATCCGGCCTGGGACCCAGGCTGTCGCTGGATTGCCTTTTCCTATAGTACAACGCCGACTCGGTCTGACATTTACGCCATCAACCTCAATACGCTGGCCGTCTACCAGATAACCAGCGGGCCAGGGAGGAAGGTTCATCCCACCTACTCTCCGGACGGCAACTGGATAGCCTACGCCACCGACGAGAACGGTAACTGGGACATCTATAAGAAGCGTTCCGACGCTACTGGCACAGCCATTGCCCTGGCCAACAGTCCTAACGACGAAATGGACCCCGCCTTTGCCCCAGCGGGTAACCTCATTGCCTACACGGCGGTGACCGGAGGCCGCAAGCGGATTTTCGTAATGGACTCTGACGGCGGCGGCAAGACGATGCTCTCTACGGGCGGTCCTGGGGGCACCGCCGACGACCAGGAACCTACTTGGCTGCGCACGGGCACGGCTATTGCCTTTGCCTCGAACCGTCCTACCAGCGCCACAGATACGACGCCCAACTTCAATATCTGGCAAATGCCAGACGACGGCGAGACGGGCGGCGGCACGGCCGTTCTGCTCACAGACAAGGATGAAGCCAGCCAGGCCGATAGCACCAATCCTTGCTGGTCGCCCGACCTGCAGCGTGCGCCGGTGCGGCTTTTCTTCGAATCGAATCGTGCCAACCTCTCCACGCCGACGGTGCAGGACATCTGGGCGATGTTCCACACCGACAATCGGCCGCCTGAGCTTGCCGACACGCCGTGGGTTTCGGAGCCTCTGCCGGGATCTCAGGCACGCGGGCGCAAGCAGTATGCCCCGGGCGATGACGTCGCCATCCATGTGCCCGTGTACGACCTGGACAGTGGTGTGGCTTCGGTACGCGCTGTGATCAAAGACCCCGACAGCCGGCGCTATTTCATTAATCCCTTCGCTGGCCACGACAGCGACTGGGACACTAACTATGGGTCAGGGCAGCGCTACTACGAGTGGGACTGCGCCCAAGTTGACAGCGTAGAGCTATTCGACGACGGCAACCCCTCGGAGAGTGACGAAAAGGCAAACGACGGAATCTTTTCGGGCGTTATTCCGCTGCCGACGACCCGGCGCGATTACATCATTGATATTGTTGTCCAGGACGTTGCGGGAAATAGTTTCCGCTATGACTCAGTGGCTGGATTTACCACGCGGGAGTTCGTGGCCACCAGCAATATCCTGTTTGTGGACGATTACACCCAGGGGCAGAAGTTTCTCTACCTGGCGGGCGCGAACAACGACTTTGCGGCGGCCTGG
>JANZZA010000665.1 GCA_026419655.1 Armatimonadota bacterium
TGCCCCGGCCGTGCTTCTGGGGCACACCATCAATGCTTCGGCGGTCGCGCGGGCTGCTGCAGCTGTCGCTGCAAGCCTGGCCACCGACATCTTGCTCGTCCCGGCCGGGTTCGCAGAAGACGAGGCCCGCCTAAACCTCGAGGATACTTTGACGTGCGGCTGCATCATCGCGCGGGGCGGCCTTGAGCCCGCCAACGACGCTGCCTTGGCGGCCCTGTACGCTTATCAGCACGTCGGGCCGAAAGCACTCGCTGAGCACTTCCTCCAGGGCTCCCATGGCCGCCACCTGGTAAGCCTCGGCCGCGAAGCCGACATTCGTTTCCTTTCTCAGGTGGACATCACCGACCTTGTCCCCGTGCGAGAGCGTGTTGGGGAGCTGCAGGGCGTGCGGTACGTGGAGTTTGCCCAGAGCCGCGAGCTTTTTGCATGAATCCGTCCAGCAACTTGGCCCCGTTACGCCCTCGGCGGGAGTACTCAGTTTACTCAGGATTCTGTTTCACAGAGGAAAGAGTAAGGCTCGAAGAATCACCTCGGTGGTCCGTCAAAAGGCCCGGTGTTGGCTCGTACAGGGCCACAAAAATGTATAAAGTTGTAGGTCCCACCTTTTGCCTCGGCGCGCATCCCCCAGGCACCGCAGAAACTTTTGCAACAGTGTCCTTAGGTGACTGTTGCAAAAGCTTCTTTTCACGGGCGAGCCGCTTCTGCGGAGTATAAGTTACCGGCATAAATGTGTGTCGCTGACGGATTGGGAGCCGCGTCCAGGTGAGTTGTGCAGCAGTCTCCTTAGAAAACCAAATACTCCCGCCCGTGGCGCCTAGGGCGCTGAGCAGGGGTGCGTGTGGCTTGCGTCTTTTACCCCACCCGGCATGCGGCGCCGCTCTGCTGCAGCAGAGGCGCCTCATGACCTTTTGGGCGGTTGACGCAGCACTGACCACAGCACCAGGAGGGCACCAGCGGCCGCATACATGAGGCCCAGGGCACCGAAGGATGCCCGCACACCGTAGTAGCTTGCCACAGTCCCACCCACCAGCGGCCCCAGCGCCCCCCCTGCTCCAACAGTCATCTCGTGGATGCCCGCACGCCTGCCGCGGCGGTGCTGTGGTGCCTGAAGGCTGTAAAAAAGGCTGGCCACGTAGGTGAAGCCGACAGACACGCCAGCCACAGCAAAGCATACTCCGAAGGTCAGGGGGGCCCGTCCGAGCCACGCCCCACCCATGCCCAGCGCTCCGCCCGTCAGCCCCAGCACCAGCGGAAGCCTCCGATATTGCCATGCAGAGGACTGGCGCAGGGCCAGGAAGGCACCTAGCTGGCCTACGTAATACGCAAAGGTGAGCCAGCCAGTGACGACCTCGCCAAAACCGAGGTCGTGCGCCAGCTTGGGGAAAAGCGTGCGAATGACGCCCGCCGCTGACCAACTTACAAAGTTGGCTGCCCAGGCCAGGGGCAGATAAAAGTCGGCCCGTGGGTCCGCAGTATCATCGTCGCTGACTTCGCCCGCCGCGCGGTCTTCTTTCTTGCGTCCAATTGGGACCATGAGGAGGCCCAGCGCCATGAGCCAAGCTACGCCAGCCGAGGCTGCAAAGGGTGCATAGTGATTGCGCACCCATAAGTACGCACAAACTACCGGCCCCAGCATGAGCCCAGCCGTCCAGAGCACATTGAAGCTACCTAACACTGCATTGAGGTGGCGCCGGTCGGCCACCAGGTCGCGAATCCAGGCCTGGGTGGCAGGCCAGAAGTAAGCAAGCACAGCCGCAGATATGGGAGTGAGCAGTACAAGTGCATAAGGGGACTTCTGCACACCCACGAGGAGCCACACAGCCCCCCCGATGAACAAGGCAGCCGCCCCCACCCGCCGGCCCAGTTTGTCCGCCGCCCGTCCCGATACAAGCGCCATTACCCCATACACGCTTGAGGCGGCCGTTCCGTAAAGCCCCAGCAGTAGCGGGCCAGCACCAAGGGCAATGCCAAGAAACTGGACGGCAAGGGTAACGATGCTGACAGCAAGGTCAGCCGCGAACGACGCGAACAGGAGGATTGCGAGGCCGCGGCGCCGAGCCGCCGAAAGAGCTAGGCTATCGGCGTCGGAGATTCTCGGCTCGCTCCTGGCCCTCTCGCCAGAGCCTTCGATAGGCATAATCAGCTAGATACTCCAAGTTGATGACGTCAGCAGCATTGTACCGCAATAGTAGCGCCAGAGAGCTGTCGTTCCCAGCCCGGTATTCCCACCACAGCCTCACGGCATCTTCGCCGTTTAACCCCGCAATGTCCGCGTCGCGCACCAATCCCAGTTGCGCCTCTATTGCTTTCAGCCCGCCATGTATTCCAAGTCGCTGCAGCCCAAAGCGCACGTCAAAGTGAAGTTGGTCCAGTTTAATTTTCTGGAACCGACGCCTCAGAAACGGCAGGTCAAAGGCTGCTCCATTAAAGGTCACGATCAAAGCGAAGCCCTCGAGAAACTGTGGCAAGTCCTCAAGATTTTCGCCCGCCACAAACTGGTGAACTCGGACGCCGTCATACACACCTACAAGCGTCACCTGCGCACCTGGACCGGCGCCGGTGGTTTCGATATCCAGGTATGCTGCAGCGTCGTTGAATTCCGGCCACGCCCGCCAGTGGTAGCCCTGGGCCAGCCGCTCAGCGAAATACCGGTAATGCCTGCGTTCGAGCCGCCGGTGCGATTCCTCGATGAGGTCTCGCAGTTCGTCCCAGCGCCTGGGCGATATACCGCACGGCGGTTGGCTCGACAAAGCCCTGTCCCAATCCTCGATCCCGCTCGCCCAGAATCGTCGCTCCGTTCGCGGCCCTACACCGGGCAAATGCACAAAGGTACCCCTCAGCAAGCCGCTCCCCCTAACGTCTCCTCAAGAGCCTTACAGACTTTCTGTACGGCAACGTCATTAATGTTGTGGTAGGTCACCAGCCGGAAGTGGCCGCGCCTTGGTTCGGTGCCCGAGACAAGTATTCCACGCTGGCGCATTGCTTCACAGAACTGTTCAGGACTTATGTCGCCGCGGCACAGGCGGAAGTAGACCATGTTAGTTTGAACTAGCGTCAGGTCAATCTCCACCCCGGGCAGATTCACAAGAGTCTCTGCTATCTGCCTGGCACGACGGTGGTCATCAGCCAAGCGGTCTACCATAGTGTCCAGGGCAATGAGGGCCGCTGCCGCCAGATGCCCCGCCTGGCGCATCGCACCGCCCAGCATCCGCCGATACACTCGCGCGCGCTGGATTACCTCAGTCTTTCCGCAGACCACTGAGCCGGCTGGCGCCCCCAAGCTTTTCGAAAAGCAGAAAGTTATCGTGTCGCACCATCTGGCAAAATCTGGCACCGGCCGTTCCAGAGCCACGGCTGCGTTGAAAATCCGTGCTCCGTCCAGGTGAACCCGTACCCCAGCGTCCCAAGCCACCTCGGCCACCGCCCGCAGCCGCTCCGGCGATACCGCCACCCCACCGGCTAAGTTGTGCGTGTCTTCCATGACTACCACGCCCGTCCGCCCGCGCACCGTGCTCCCCTGGCTTATCGCATCGGCCACTTCTGCCGGCTCCAAGCACCCCTGGCGACAGGGCAGCAGCCGCGGCAGCAGACCAGCTATTCGGGTGCACCCGCCGCCCTCGTAGTGCATTAGGTGGGCTTTTTCGTCGGCTATCATTTCCTCGCCTGGCCGCGTTAGGCTCAGCAGGCTGACCAGGTTGCCCTGGGTGCCAGAGGTCACGAATACCGCCGCTTCCTTGCCGGTGATCTCGGCGGCCCGTCTTTCCAGCTCAGCTACCGTTGGGTCTTCCCCAGCCGCATCGTCGCCCACGGCCGCCTCGGCCATGGCCTTGCGCATGGCGGCTGTAGGCTGACTCTTGACATCACTACGAAGGTCTATCATGGATGCAAGGTTGGTCATACGATCCGCCTATGTTCGGGGTTGACACTCTTGTAAGTAGTGGGATACGGCACGTTCCCTGGCGCGCTTAGCAAGAAAGTACGAGTTGCTGGGTATTTCGGCGGCCCCAATCGGCCCGGTCAGATGCGGCGGGGCTTGCGTCGGGCTTCGCGCAGCGCGAATCCACCGCCCTTCCAAACCAATACCGCCACAAGGTACAGACTCAGGACCAACAAGTCCCACCTCAAGGTCTTCGAGGTCGCTCTCAGTTGATACTCGCCCCTGTCGGCCGTGAGTACCCAGGTGACAGTCCCGCCTTCCACAGTCGCCGGCGGTGACACAGAGGCTTCGTCCACCTTGCCCGGCATCTGCAGAATGTAGACAAGCTTAGTTCCGCCGGCAGCGAGCTGTTCGCTGGCCGTAGCGGTTTCGGCCGATATTGTCAGTTTCTCTTCCCAGGTGAACGTAGTGTACAGCGACAGCGGACTCCGGGCGATGTCGGAGATCTCCAACCTCGTATCAGGGATCATTGCCAGCGTATGAGGACGCCAGGAGCGCGAAATTACAAATCCTTCACTCGTTATGCGCTCCCGCTCCTCCTCAAAATCGGGGCTAGCTTCCCGCAACCGCCTGCGCACCTCTTCCAGCCGGTCGGGATTGCCCTGGCACCAATACATACGTAAACCCGAGCCGTCCCGCTCAATCTTAGTCAGCAGCCGCACCTCATTCGCCTGGTGAAGCAGTAAGAAGGGCACGGCGGCCGCCAGCCCCATAGCCAGGCGAACCCTCATCACTCCTGACCTTCCTCCGCGTCGGCCTTCCTTGATCCACGCCCCTGCCAGAGCTTGAGCAGCCCCATGCCCGCCGCCAGGGTCACCAGGAAGGCCACAGCCTTGGGCACATCCGCATACAAGCCGAAAACATTTATCCGCACGGGTGCCCAGTTCTGGATGAGAAGAGCCAGGATAACCAGCACGCCCAAGCCATAACCCAGTTCGCGAAATCCCACGCGGGGCGTGCGTAGAGTGGACACTGCCTCTGTCAACTTTTCTGCAGCTCGGCCAACAGCCCCAGGCTTCTTTGCCGACATTGCCGCACGGCCCGGGACCTTCTCCTTTTCTGCCAGGCTGGGTGGGGCCGCCGCCCGTGCCTGTGCTGCTGCTTCTTCTAGTTCGCGGTCGAAGTCGTCGTTTGCCAAGGCCTCCGCCTCCAGTTGGGACCATCAGAGCGATTATATGGACGCACTTTCCGCATTGTCAACGAAGACTTACCCTGACGGGAGCGTCCAGTTTACTCAGGATTTTGTTTCAGGCAGCAAAGGGTAAGGCCCAGAGAATCATGCTGGTGGTCTGGCCCAAAACCCGGTGTTGGCTTATACAGGGCCACAAAAGTGTATAAAGTTGTTTGTCCCACCTTTTGCCTCGGAGCGCACCTCCGAAGAACTGCAGAAACTTTTACAACGGTCTCCCTAGGAGACTGTTGTAGAAGTGGTCTTCCCGGACGCCAGAGGAAATCGCGGGCAAAGGATCAGTCATACAGCGTTGTGCACTTTCCCAGCTCCGGGTGAGCCGAAACCAGGTTTTGCATCAGCCTCCTTAGAAAACCGAGTACTCCCTTACCCGTCGGGTGGCGCCTCATGGGTGAAGGCACGTTTTCCCGCATAACGGCGGATGCCCAACAGCCGCGCTCGAGCAACGTCCACAGCTATCTGGGACCTCAAGCTTTCAACATCCTCGAAACATTGCTCGCCGCGTAATCGCTCCGTCACCCCGACCGTTAGCTCATGTCCGTAAGTGGTGCCGTCCCAGCCTATCACGTGAACCTCGAGGGTGACGTTGGCTTCACCTTTAATCGTGGGACAAGTGCCCACGTTCATGGCCGCTGGCCATGCCGGCCCCACCCCGGGCACCTCCAGAGGTCCGTCGCCCAGGACTTCCCCAGTTGCCCAGCCCGCATAGACGCCCTCGGTTGGCAGCAGCTTCTCGGGCGGCACCTCGAGATTTGCGGTGGGAAAGCCAAGTGTACGACCTCGGCCCTGACCAGGCACTGACACACCCGTGACCGCATAGTCGCGCCCGAGCATCTTGTTTGCCTTGCTCATTTCGCCTGCCCACACAAGCTGGCGGATGTGTGTGCTCGAGGGCTGTTCACCACGAACTCGGACCGGCTCCACTACTATCGCTTCCATGCCTAACTCCGTCGCCATAGCCGTGAGGTCCCGCCACGCCACTCTGTCACTGCCCATCCGGTGACTGTGGGAACCACAAAGCCCTGCGGCTCCCAAAACGTCGCGCAGAACCTGTTGCAGGAACTGCCTAGCGGTAAGTCGCTGTAACCGTTCCTGGGTAAAATCCAGTATGCAGACCTCATCAAGGCAGAAATGCTGCAGCAGGCGTAGCCGCTCGGCGTACGTGGTGAGTCTGCGGTTATGCGGAGGGACAGATGCAAATACCTGCGCCGGCAGCGGCTCGAAGGTTACCAGACAGGACTGCAGCCCTTGCTCGCGGGCGCGGCGACACAGCTCTGCGGCCACTCTGCGGTGGCCAAGGTGCAAACCATCGAAGCCGCCGACCGCCACCAGACGCCGCCCTTCAGGCGGATGGTCTGCTGGCCAGTGGTATATCCTCATTGCGGCTGTTCCTCAGCGTTGCTAAGGGCTGACGCGCAGCGGCCAACAAAAACCGCGGAGACATTCGCCCTCTCGCCCCTTTCTCCGCCGCACAAGCTGTGCTACGTGCGCAGTATGCAGCGCGGTTGGAGCACAAGCGGCTGGCCACCTCGCACTTCGCCCATGCCGATTAACGCACCATTTTCGCCGAAAATCGCGACCGTGTCTCCCAGTCTACCCGGGGCAACCATGCGCACGGGCGTGCCTGCTTGCAGTCGTCGTGCCTGCTCCTCGCTCACGGTGACATGTTTGTGGCCAGCCAGAGCTACTCGCACAGGTAGCCCTACTTGCGCCAATCTGTGGGCATGAGCAGCCTCTTTAAGTTCCTCAAGCGTGACAGAGTCCTGGACGCTCATCGGGCCGACGTGGGTTCGCAGCACGAAGGAGGCATGAGCGCAGAGTCCGACCAGTTCGCCGAGCATCTCCGCCAGGGACCGTACGTAGGTGCCTTTGCCGCAGTGCACGTCAATTGTAGCTCGGGCGCGCACGCCAGGCTCGAACCTTACTAAAGTCACCTCGTGTATCAACACGGCTCGCTCGGCAAGCTCTGGCTCCTGCCCTTCTCGCGCCAGTTCATAGGCTTTGCGCCCTCTGACTTTGGCCGCCGAGAAGCGGTGCGGCTTCATCATCACAACCCCCACCAGGCTGGCAAGGGCATCGGCTACCTGCTTCTCCGTAAGGCCCGATGCGTCCATCTGCGCAGTAGGCTGGCCCTGCACGTCTCCTGTTTGAGTAGCCACACCAAAGGTCACGTCAAGTCGGTAGCGCTTGTCGTAAGCCATCAAGTATGGCGACAGGCGTACCATGGGGCCCGTCATGACTACCAGAACGCCTGTTGCAGCCGGATCAAGCGTGCCCGCGTGGCCGACACGCCTCTCTTCGGTTATGTGCCGTACTGCCTCCACCACGTCGTGAGAAGTCATTCCCGGCGGCTTCAGCAAGTTAAGTATTAGTCCCGGTATCTCCATTTGTGGCACGCTTTCTATTCCACGCCCTGGCTTGCCTGCTGAGGCAACGTTGCCTTCGGTCCCATCCTTCACCGTCTGTGTCACAAGCCACGCGAGACCTTCAGTCTATCTATTCAGACCGGGGTCATGCGCAAGGTCGTCGTCAGTCTTCTCTTCGGCCTCACGTTGCTTTCGTAGAGAGCGGATGATCTCCTCGACGCGCTGGGCTCGCGCTGGAGTGTCGTCCATATTAAAAGTAAGCTCTGGGACGCGTCGCAGGTCCAGTCGGTCACGCAGGAGCGCTCTGATATATGGCGCAGCGCGCCGAAGGGCATCGAAGCTACTGGCCGCCGCCTCATCATCGCCCAGTACGCTGACATACACTTGCGCATAAGCCAGGTCTGGTGAGACCTTCACGCCCGTAAGCGTCACGAGGCCGTGGATGCCAGGGTCGCGTACCTGCTTGAGAAGAATGACGCTGATCTCGGCGCGTAGCAGCTCGGCGACACGTCGCTGTCTCTCGGTCGGCATTGTCATCACCTCTGCTACGCCCGCGTCGCCAGGCAACCGGTGGGCTTGCCCCCGAGGGCTACCTTCTGTAGATAGCCCACGATACACGGCTCCCCGGGCCATTGTCTTGACTAATGCCCCATTCCTGGAGCCGGCGGCGTAACCGCGGTCCAGTTTCGCCGACAATACCCAGAGACTGTTGCAAAAGTCGCTTTCCAGCCGCCCAGGTGCGGTCGCAGATGAGAGACCGAGCGCACAGCGTTCTACACTTTCTGCGCTCCGGATAAGCCGACACCGGCTTTTGCAGCAGTCCCCTAGAACAGTTCAACAGAAGCTTCCACCAGTTCTGCCCTCGGCTCTCCCTCTGCTAATTGGCGCACTGCTTCCAGCACTCGTCGTACCCGTGCGACGTCCTTACCGACGCACGTAAAGGCGAGGGTCGCCCGCCCGTGACGCTCCAGATGGTCTATCTCGGCGACCGAGACATTGAACCTCGCTGCGGCCCGGTCAAGAAGGCTGCGCACAACCTGTCGCTTGTCCTTGAGCGTCGTGGCGCCAGGGATCAGTAAGTCAATCACCAGTAACCCGACACGTGCTTGCATTCCAGTCAGGCCCAAATACTGGACCGGCCTGAGCCTTCGGCAACTGTGTCTAGGCCTTTTGGTCGGCCCCCTCGGGCCGCAGAGTTGGGCGGATCTCGATGCGAAGCATGGCCTCGATAAGGTCGTCTGGCTGCCAGGCTTTGAATTCCCGCGACCCGACGCCGCACTCGTTAGGTGCTTCCACGGTGTCCACGTCTGCGTCAAAGCGCCGCAGCGAGTCAATGATGCCCCGGAATACTTCCTGTCCAGCGCGGCGTACAACCATCTCTGCGCCGCGCTGCAGGCGCCCGTCCAAAACCCGACAACCCGCAACCGCGCCAAAGCTGCGGGCCGGGAATACCTGCAGTACCTGTGCCCGCCCGATGCGCTCCTCGCGATATACGGGTTCGAGCATGCCCTCCAGTTCCACGCGCAAATCTTCCAGAGCATCGTAGATAATCTCGTAAGATCGTATCTGGACGCCTTCGTCAGCGGCCATCTGGCGGGCAGCCGTTCCAACGCTGGCGCGGAAGGCTATTATAGTTGCCTCGCACGCCACAGCGAGAGAAACGTCTGATTCTGTAACGTCGCCTACGCCGAGATGGATAATATCTACGCTCAGTTCTTCACTGGCAGCCGCCAGGCGCAGGAGCGCATCCCGCAGCGCCTCGGCCGAGCCCCAAACGTCGGCTTTAATTATGGCGCGCAATACCTTCTTGGACTGTGCCGTCAATCCGGCATAAGCTTCTTCGACGCGCCGGCGAGCCAACTGCTGCCGTTCTTTTTCAGCTTCGGCCTCCTGCCTCTCTTCGGCCAGGCGTCGAGCTTCCTTGATGGTCTTGACTGCCTCGACCAAGCCGCCTGCTTCTGGCACCGTGTCAAAACCCACCAGCTCCACCGGACGGCCGGGTGGCACTTCTTTAAGCTGGCGGCCGCGCCAATCCCTTATCTGACGCACACGGCCATAGGCCGTCCCGCACAAGAGAACATCTCCTACCTTCAGCGTGCCGCTGCGCGTTAATACCGTGGCCACGGGACCGCGAGAGCTATCCAGGCGCGATTCGATGACCACCGCCGAGAAGGGAGCTTTGGGGTCAGCCCAAAGCTCCTGCATCTCCGCAACCAGCAGAATCATCTCCAGAAGCTCGTCTATGCCCTCGCCCCGCAACGCTGAAACCGGCACGACAATGGTGTCGCCGCCCCACTCCTCAGGCACTAATTCGTATTGTAAGAGCTGCTGTTTAACACGCTCGGGGTCGGCTTCGGGCAGGTCCGTCTTATTGACGGCTACAAGGATAGGTACGTCGGCGGCTTTGGCATGGTTTATGGCCTCCACGGTCTGAGGCATGATACCGTCGTCAGCCGCGACCACAAGCACCGCTAAGTCTGTGACCTGGGCACCTCGCGCCCTTAGCTGCGTGAAAGCTTCGTGGCCGGGGGTATCGAGGAATACAATGGTTCGGCCTCTATACTCTACTTCCGACGCGCCGATGTGCTGCGTAATTCCCCCATCTTCCTGCGCAGCGACGTTTGTCTGCCGGATCCGGTCTAGTAAAGTAGTCTTGCCGTGGTCAACATGGCCGAGGACTGTGACAACAGGCGGCACGTCAATAGCAGAAGGCGGCCGAGGGCCTTTTGGACGGCTCACCAGCTCACGCAGACTGGGCTTTGTCTCTGTGGCGCCCGGTTCCGTGCCCACCTCCTGGGCCAGTCGTTCCAGTTGCCTTTCGAGCTTGAGCATTTCCTGGTCGAAGTACGAAGCTCGTCGCGGAAGCACGCGTTCTGGCTCGGCTTCCTTTTCGTGGACTGGCACTTCTTCTGTGGTAGCCGCAAGTACTTCTTCTGGAGCTGGCGTCTCCTCGGGTTTTCGCCGGCCACGTTTAGGAACTGCCTCTGGTTTGGGTTCCTGTGTAGGCGGCGCCTCCGCTGCTGCAGGCTGCACAGCCGCGGTAGGGGCTGTGGTCTTAGCTTCTTCCTCGGCCTTCTTGGTCCGTACCTTGGCAAGTTGCTCGGCCAGCAGTTCTTCCAGCGCCTTAGCCGTCTCCTCATCAACGGCTGATGCCACCGTCACGTTCTGAAACCCAAGGCCTTTCAGCGCCGCGACGAGCGCCTGGCTCTGTAAGCCCATCTCCTTGGCTAGCTGGAAGACCCGCTTTTTTGGCAACCGTCACACCTCCAGCATCCAGCCCCCAGTCCGCACTGCTTAGGCTACTATTCTTCGCCAGCGAGCGGCCCCAGGTCGTCAAGCGTGCCCTCGCCGCCCATGAGCATTTCCGTCACCATTTGCGCTTGCTGTTCGGTGATCGTGCTGGCGTGGCTGGTGACCTCGATGCCGACCTCCTGTAGAACTTCGACAAGGTCTTTCACGCCTACGCCCAACTTCTCGGCCAGGGCGTAGACGCGGATTTTCCTTTCGGTGGGCTCGGCTGTGGCTTCTCGGTCCGCGTCGGCGCGGGGCGCTTCAGCAACCGGCGCGGCCGCGGCTTCGGCCTGCCTCTGAGCCCATTGCGTCTCACTGTGAATGTCAATATGCCAGCCCGTCAGTTGAGCCGCGAGCCGCACGTTCTGTCCTCGCCGCCCAATGGCCAAAGAGAGCTGGTTGTCCGGCGCTATCACCACGGCGGATTTCTCCTGCTCGTTAGTCATCACTTCAGACACTCGGGCCGGCGAAAGGGCGCCCCGGATATATTCCCGCGGGTCGTCGCTGTAACGGACGATGTCTATCTTTTCTCCGCGCAGCTCCTCCACTATGGCCTGTACGCGGCTGCCCCGCGGCCCCACGCATGCTCCCACGGCGTCAACTCTTGGGTCTCGCGAATACACAGCTATTTTCGACCTGGCTCCTGGCTCACGCGCCACGCCGCGTATTTCCACGATGCCCCCCGACACCTCCGGTACTTCCAACTCGAAAAGCCTGACTACAAGTCCTGGATGCGCGCGCGACACGATGATCTCAGGATTCCTGGAGGTACGGCGGACCTCAAGGATGTAAACCTTGATGCGGTCGCCGAAGCGATAGGTTTCCCCTGGTATCTGCTCCTTACTTGGCAAGATGGCCTCGGTGCGCTCGTATTGCAGATAAACGTTGTGGGCGTCGCGGCGCTGGACTTCCATGGGCACGACTTCGCCGACCCGGTGACTGAACTCCTCAAATTGCGCCGCCCGCTCTGCTTCACGGACACGCTGCAATATTACCTGTTTGGCCGTCTGGGCAGCTATGCGACCAAATTCCTTTAAGTCCACTTCGTGTTCTACGTAAGTCACCAGCGGCTGGCCATCTTCACCCAATCTGCCATCTTCGACCGGGATGGGGCGGCGAGCAATGATGGACACCTTGCGCTCCTTGGGGTCAATTAACAGCCGCACGTCCTCAGTGACCCCATAGTGCTTGCGGTACGCTGACTCCATGGCCGCCTCAATGGCCTGAATAAGCGAGGCCATGGGAATATCTTTTTCCTTATGAAGCTGTTCGAGCGCCGCTATCAGCTCTCCATTCATTCAGCCCTCAGCCCCTTCCGACGTAATCCCCTATCCGCCGGCCAACCTCAGCTATCCCACTCATAAACCACATGCGCCTCCTCGATATCCTCCAGCGGGATGGCCTCGGTCGTTTCCCCATGTTGCAGCACCACAGCTCCTGCTTCGACGCCAAGCAGGCGGCCTTGGATTGTCTCCTTCTTGCCGCCGGAGGTCGTCCGCTTTACGCTTGCGAGCCGCCCAGCAAACCTCACGAAATCCTCTTCTCTCACCAAGGGCCTGTCCAGCCCAGGCGAGGACACTATAAGCTCGTAGCTGCCGGGTATCGGATCTAGCATATCCAGCAGCACCGATAGCCGCTCGGAAATCCTCTGGCAGTCGTCAAGCGTGACCCCGCCCGGCCTGTCCACGTACACCGCCAGCCGCGGCCGGCGCAAGGGGCCGCTGAGCTTTGCCATCACGTACTCGTACCCCAGCCCTTCGACTACCTGCCGAAGGTCTTGCTCGACTTTCTCCAATAACGGATGCACCTTCCGCACCGCTCTCGCCCCTGCCGTTCCTCGGAACAAACAGGGAGTGGACATCGGCGCCCACTCCCATCGGGACGGCCACACAGCTTGTACGCTCGTACTATACCACCTTGTACCGCTGAGCGCAAGGACTATTCCTAACCGGGGAATATTCAGTTTAGTCAGGATTTTGTTCCGGGCGGGACAGAGTAAGGGCCGGAGAATCGGTTTGGCGGTCCCACCAAAAACCCCGGGGTTGGCCTATACAGGGCTACAAAAGTGTACGGAGTCGTGTGTTCCATCTTTTACCCCGGGAGCGCATCTCCGAGGCGCTGCAGAAACTTTTGCAACAGCCCCCTTAGAAAACCGAACACTCCAACTGGCTTGCTGGCTTGAGGCAAGGCCACCCCGTAAGCATAGTATACCAGCCATCGGAGTAAGGTGGTTCCCAACCAGCGTGATTTGGCCAAAGAGACTCCCGCCAGGGGACAGGCCGCCAGACGCGGCTGGCTGTCCGGGCCGCCCGCCGAAAATGACTCAGGCAGACAACGCAGCGAGAGAGACCTTTCGCTGCCACGGGCGTACACAAGGGAGGGCGGGCAAACTGACCGGCGAATAGACGGCCCGTACAGGGAGACCACCCGCCTGTAAACGGTTCCACGACGCCGACCTCAAAACATCCAATCCGAAACAGGAGAGTGGTGAGCGTTATGCACGAGAAGGCCCTCACAAAAGCTTGCGGCAGAGCGGCCCTGGGTTGTGTGGCGGTAGCGCTGGCGGTCACTTTGGGCTGGGCACAGGCCACAGAATTGGAAAATGGCTTCCTTGATCCGCCGGGGTC
>JANZZA010000090.1 GCA_026419655.1 Armatimonadota bacterium
CCTCCCATGGACTCCACGGCATCCACGATACTGTTCCCGGCCGCTGCAGCGCGGGCAATTTCAGCCGGTGGCCTCGACAATGCCTTATACGACAGCAGACAGGCCGCCGCCTCGCCAAGCCCAAGTCCCTGTCGCAGCAGGTGGCGGACGCGTTCTGGGGAAGACCTGGTAAAGTAGGCTACCATGCCAACGAGGGAATCAAGTTCTTCCGGTGTTGCGCCGACGGCTGCCAGGTTTAGTTCCGCCACAAAGATGCGGGCCTCGGCGCGGGTAGCCGCCAGCCGTGACTTCTTTGTGGCCTCGGCCGCTGCGGCGGCGTTAGCTCGAACACTTTCAGAAGCTGCCCGCAGGGAATCGAAGAGGAGATTATTGTCGCCGATTTCCAGTAGCCGGGCCATGTAATTTGCCACGTCGGCGGCGGAAGCCACGGCTTTTTGGGCAACCGGCACCGCTTCTGACGCGGCGGCCAAAGACTCCTGCAGGTCCTTCGGTGCCTTCTGCAGGTCGGCCAGGCTGCGCCGTAGCCACCCATCAGCCCCAGGCGCAAGGGCCTTGCTGGTTGCGGCGGCTACTCGCTCAACTATCTCGCGCGCCTCTGTGAGCCTTCCTGCCGTGGCCCTGGCCGTGTCGCTGACGCCTTCTAGGACCGACACCAGTTCTGCGACCGAATTCATTGCGGCATTTCCGGAAACCAGAGACGCTTGCATTGTGTCGCTGATTTCAACCTGCTTGCTGGACAGGTCGCTCACCTGCTCCATCAGCATTCTGGACCGTGCCGACAGTGTTTCTACCTGAGCCAGCAGGCCGGCGCGAGTCTGTGCTGCGGCCGATTGCTGCTGGGCTACCTGTTCTCCTGCGCTTCGCGCTTCGGCCAGCAAGCGCTCCACCTCGGACTTTTCCTCCTGCGTTGGCTCGGGCCAGGCCCGGGGCTGCAGGCTGGCTGCGTATGCAAGACGGCGCTCCAGTGAAGGCACGTAGCCCAGCTTCTCACAGGCCTTGCGTAGCTCTTCGTTGGCCTGCTCAAGATAGCCCCGCCTCAGAGCGGCTTCCGCGAGGGACAGTCGCGCGGAAACCAGGTCCGGGTTCTTCTCCAGGGCGCGCTGCAGAAACCGCATTGCTGTAAGCGGCCGCCCGCGGCGAAGGTAGCCGTCGCCTATCCTGGCCAGCGCTGCTGCATTTTCCGGGTCAAGTTCCGGCCTCTTTTTTAGGCGCTGTATCCGCTCGCTCGTTAGTGGGTGAGTGCGCAGGAGAACCGCAATCTTGGACGGCTTATCCTTCTCGTATTTTTCCATGAGCCTGGTGAAGAAGACGGTCAAGTAATTGGGGTCGTGGGCTGAGGCAAGCATACTGCGGGCCGCGTAATCGTCGGCTTCCCTTTCGTCGTCACGGCTGTAAGAGAATGACAGCAGTCCCAGGCCGATGCCCAGAACTTCGCCGAGGCTACGGGAGCGTTTCTGCACGAGATTCACACCGATACTCCAGAGTATGCTGCGCTTGACTGCCTTGATGATGTCGCGGTGTACTACGTGGCCGACCTCGTGAGCCATGACGCCCCAGACTTCGTCTTCGTCCTCGGCCATGTCCAAAAGACCGGTGAAGAAATACACGTGGCCCCAGGGAGCAGCAAAGGCATTGACGGTGTCGCTGTCGAGAACTTGGAAGGTGTAAGGAATGTGCTGGCGGGTCGAGAACCCCACAGTTGTTTGTCCTACGTAGGTGAGCCAATCCTGTGCGGCCGGGTTATTTAAGACCGGGTAGCTGCGCTCGACCGAAGCAGCCACGTTATCGCCAATCATGCGCTCGATATCGTCTTCATCGCAGCCCGCGATAAGCAACACGGCCATCACCACGAGGGCCGCGCCTAGTAATGGCCTGCTTTTTCTCATTGCCCAACCCTCCTCACGCCAAGCCGTACCTATCCCATGTTCTTTATCCTGCGGGATGGAAAATTGGTTCACAGCCCACGATAAGCAAAACAGCCATCGTCACCCGGGCGATGCTTGGCAATGGCCTGCTTTTCCTCATGGGCCAACACTTCTCGTGTCAAGCCGTCCCTGTCCTAAGTTCCTTCTCCTTAGGGCTGCAAAACCGGTTCCCAGCCTGCCTCGCGCACCATAGCCGTCGCTCGCAACAAGCTTTCAGGCGTGCCGGCATCCGACCAGGCCGCCTCCAGTATGTCCCATTCTAGCATACCCCGGCGCAAGTATTCGTTGTTTACGTCAGTTATCTCGTACTGCCCTCGCTCTGACAGTTGCAGGGTGGGAAGAATCTCCCATACCAGCTCGTCGTACATATAGACTCCTGTCACAGCGTATTTGCTCCGAGGCTGGGCCGGCTTCTCAACAATTCTTTGGAGTCGCCCGGCTTCGTCAAACTCCGCCACGCCGAAACGGTGCGCATCCTCGACTTCCTTAAGCAGCAGTCTCGCGCCGGCGGGCTGGGCAGCGAAGGCCTCAACGTATGGGCGGATGCTGCCGGCTATGACATTATCGCCCAGCATGACAATGCAGCGCTCGCCGCCGGCGAAGTGCTCTGCACGGCGAAGGGCATCAGCTATTCCTCGCGGTTCTTCCTGGTAAGTGAAATAAAGGTGCTCGAGGCCAAATTCGCGGCCGTCGTGAAGAAGTTCCAGGAAAGCGCCAGGGTTGTTGCCTCCGGTGACGACCATGATGTCCCGCACGCCGGCCTCGACGAGGTTGTAAAGAGGATAGTACACCATGGGGTAGCGCCAGACCGGCAAGAGATGTTTGTTTGTCACGCGCGTCATGGGAAGGAGGCGCGTGCCCAGGCCGCCAACGAGTATTATCCCTCTCATCCTGAAGCCTCCGGGCCGCTGATAACTGCCGACGGACGGCTGACTGCCGCCGGCCCTGGTAGAGGTAGCCGGCACCTGTGTTAAGGGCGACGGGGCGTTCAGGCGCCTACTGGCCCTGCTCTCGGGCCTGCCTGGCGGCCTCAACCATGCCAACGAAGTACTCCTGCACCCGTCGGTCGTCGGTCAGCTCGGGATGAAAGGCCGTCCCTAAAAGGTTACCCTCGCGGACGGCCACTATGCGGTCTTGCAGCGCAGCAAGGATGGTAGTGTCACCCCAAACGCGGGTCACGTAAGGGGCGCGGATGAATACTGCACGGATGGGCGGACCGGGGATGCCGTCCATGGGCAAGTCCGCCTCAAAGCTGTCCACCTGGCGGCCAAAGGCATTCCGGGCTACCTCAGCGTCCAGAATTCCAAGGCGCCACTGGTCGCTGGCAACGATTTCCTTGGCGAGGAGAATAAGCCCGGCGCAGGTGCCCCAGATCGGCACGCCGCGGCGGTGAAGCTCCAGGATGGCGTCACCTACTCCAAAACGCTCACAAAGCTTGCCAATGGTGGTGCTTTCGCCGCCAGGTATTACGAGGCCGTCGCACGCCAGCACTTCCCCCGGCCGCTTTACTGGCACAGCCTCTATGCCAATATCGGCAAAGGCCTGGAGATGCTCGGCAAAATCTCCCTGCAAAGCCAGAACACCGAGGAGTAGCCTACTCATGGCGCAAGTCGAAACCCTGGCTGAAGAGAATGTGCGACCTGGCTCCGTCTCTTACCAGCCGCGAGTGGCGAGACGCTCCTCTTCGCTGAGGACTTTCAGATCAATGCCGGGCATGGGAGCGCCAGTGACTTCCTTGCAGGCCTTGGCCACTTCAACCGGGTCATTGTAGTAAGTGACCGCGTGGACAATGGCACGCGCGCGCGTAGCGGGGTCTTCGGATTTGAATATGCCGGAGCCGACAAAAACTGCCTCAGCGCCCAGTTGCATCATCAGTGCAGCGTCGGCTGGTGTAGCCACACCGCCCGCCGCAAAGTTAGGCACAGGCAGCCGGCCATTTTGGGCGACTTCGCGGACAAGCTCCAGCGGTGCACCCAGTTGTTTGGCGGCCGCCACCAGCTCGTCATCGCGCAGAGTCGTCAGACGCTTGATTTCCTTTTGCACGGCTCGCATGTGCCGGACGGCCTCCACGATATTGCCCGTGCCGGCCTCGCCCTTGGTGCGTATCATTGCGGCACCCTCGGCGATTCGTCGCAGCGCTTCCCCCAGGTCACGGCAGCCACACACAAAGGGCACCTTGAAGTCGTGCTTCCAGATATGGTGCTCCTCGTCGGCGGGCGTGAGTACCTCGCTTTCGTCAATGAAGTCCACCCCGATGGCCTCAAGCACCTGGGCCTCAGCAAAGTGTCCAATCCGGCACTTGGCCATCACAGGAATCGTAACTGCCCCCATTATCGCCTCGATTATGTGCAAGTCGGCCATCCGCGCCACGCCGCCCTGGGCGCGAATGTCCGCGGGCACTCGCTCCAGGGCCATCACCGACACCGCGCCGGCGTCCTCAGCGATTTTCGCCTGCTCCACGGAAGTAACGTCCATGATCACCCCGCCGCGCAGCATTTCGGCGAGGCCTACTTTATTGCGCCAGGTTGACTTCTCTATCACTTCTCTACGCCTCCTAAGCCTCCGTCAACGGTCTTGTTTCAGTCACTCGGAGTCCTCAACCCAGACCGATTTTACCACCAACCGAGGCTGATTCTACCATCCTAGCCTGGGACAGGAAAGCAGTCACCTGTCAGGCTGGAGTATCCGGTTTTCTAAAAGAGTGTTGCAACAGTTGCTTTACCGGCTCCGAGATGCGATGGCAGGTAAAAGGCAGGGCGTATGGGGCCGTACGCTTTCCCTGGGCCTGTATCAGGCAACTACAGTTCTTCCAGCAGTCGCCTTGGGTGACTGTGGCACAACTCGGTTTTTGTCCATGCTGACTTCCATGGCGGATACAGACTTGGGGCAGCAAGGATAAGGCGTTGTGCGCCGGTCAGTCCGGAAATGGGCCTTTTGCAACAGCCTGCTTGGAGATACAAGCGGCCGCGGTTCTTTCGCCCAGGGACTGGCGGTTTCCGGTTTTGCGCCGCGGCCAGACTCGGAGAGGTGAAAGGCTAGAGCCCGGGGAATTCCTTGCTGAGAGGCTTGCTCATGTTAAGCTTCTGGCATTGCTCTGCAAGGCGGTGAAGAGACCTTGGAACTTCGCGCGGGTGCTGCTTCTCGCATCATCACCCCACCTGTCGGGGTTGACATGTGTGGGTTTGCGGCTCGCAGCGGGCCCTCCGTTGGTGTCCACGATGACCTTCAGGCCAAGGCACTCTTTCTCGCAACGCAGGATGGGTGCCTGCTGCTCATTACTGCAGATCTTATTGGCCTGTCGCACGCTCAGGTCCAGACTATTGGCCAGCGTATATTTGAGGTTACGGGTGTTCCGCCAGAAGCCGTAATGGTGGCTTGCAGCCACACCCATTCCGGCCCTGCAACGCCCGCGATCACGGTGATTGGCGACGTTGACGAGGAATATATTCGCGGCGTGGAAAACAAGCTAGTGGAGGTGGCGGTCGAGGCTTGGGCCAGGGCACGGCCCGCTATGCTCGGCTGGCGGCGCGAAGAGGTGTGCATCCACGTTAACCGTCGCCAGGTTACCGACCACGGTGTAGTGATAGGGCAGAGGCCTGGCGGTTTGACCTTGCCCTGGGTGGACGTGCTGGCGGTGGACGATGCAGACGGCCGGCCGGTGGCCCGGTGGTTTTCTCATGCGTGTCATGCTGTGGTTCTCGGCCACGAAAACCGGCTCATAAGTGCCGACTGGCCCGGCTACGCCCAGCGGACGATTGAGGCCGCTGAGCCTGGCTGCACGGCGCTCTTCGCCCAGGGCTGTTGTGGTGACCTGAACCCTTCGCCGCGCGGTTCCTTTGCCATTGCCGAACGTCACGGGAAGGCTGTTGCCGGTGCGGTCATAAAGGCTGCCGCCCTGTGTGGTCAGAGTGCTGAGCCGGCCCTGGGCTTTTCGACTGAGCTGTTGCATCTCCCTCTTCAAGACCCGCCGCCGGTTGATGAAGCGGAGCGCTTGGCGGCGCAGCTTGAGGCCGATTACAAAGCGCGAGAGGCCGAGATGGTCTACGGCGAAAAGCAGTGGTATGGGGGCTGGGTTCGCTGGGCGCGG
>JANZZA010000099.1 GCA_026419655.1 Armatimonadota bacterium
AGGCGGCGCCGGCATTATTCCGTACTCAGAGGTAGGAAACACCGCTGGTGCTGACCGCTCATATCGCTGCGCCGGCTGGCGCTTGCGCTTGTAGAACAGCATTGAATCCAGGTAAAGAGTACGGCTGCCCTGGGCTGTGCATTCACCCAGGAGCAGTGCTTTGAATTTCATCGGAAACTTAGGCCTGGCAGCGCCCGCCAGTTGCAGGACACCATGCTGCAGGCCCCAGTAAGTTGATGTCACCGGCCCCAGGTCCACCGTGTATTCGTCACCCCTGGCATCTTCGAGGAAGGCGACTAGTTGCAGAGGCCTGTCCTGCCCGCGCTCCAGGCCCCCGTAGAGCCACAGGTTCACGGCGTCAAACTCGCCAGCGATTGGAATGGGGGCCGGCGGAAGTATTTGGGCATAGGTTGCCCGCTCGCCGCCCCCGTAAGTGAACTTGGCCACCCGCGGCCGCCAGAGGAGCTGCTCCACTGACGCCGAAAGCGAGACCTTCGCGTCGCCCCTGACCTGCACACTCCATCCGCGCAGGTCATCAAAATTCACCTGGCTGGGCGGCGCCGGCCGGCCCGACCATACTACCTCGTAGGCGCGGGGGCCGGGCCTGGCATCTGCAGGAAGGGCGGCGACCGCAGCCACGGTCATTTGCGGTAAGGCGCCCGCGGCCTGGTCGCGAAGCTGCTGGACCTCGCTGCGCGAAAGCACTCCCAGCGTGGGCTTCTCGATGACCAGAGGCGTGCGGTCAATGCCAACCGCAGCCGCAATGTCAAAGTACGCGCCGTTGACGAAGCTGACCGTCACTGGCTGGCCGCTGTCAACAAAGCCCGACAAGTCGAACAGAAACTCGGTGTCGTGGCCGCTGCCGCCCCAGTTTGTCTCGAAGGTCGGCGTGAAAATCATCATCCAGCGGTCAAGGCCAAACCACTGGAAACGGTATTCGGTGCCCGGGGGGTCGAAGAAAAAGGGCTTGTTGAGCAGTCGCTGGCGGAAGGGGTCGTCGGTGATAGGCCGGCCATTGACCAGAACCTGCAAAACCCACTGACAGCCGCCGTCGCCAGGGGTGTGCAGACGAGCACGGAAAGCCAGTACGGGCACCTCATCAGGGCTGAACAACGGGCATTTCACCGTTGCACTCCAGGAGCCGGGCCAGTCAATCTCCTGCATGCCCTCAAATAACACCACCGCGCGGCCCAGCGGCGGGACGTTGTCCCACGCCGCTCGTACCGTGGCAAAAGTCACCATGGCCGCTGCGGCGCAAAAAACTCTTACCAGTCCGACGGCCGCCATCCTCTGGTCACCTCCCTTACATTGGATGCCGTCCCTGTACTGGTGAGAAATGTGTCGGCGGAGCACCTGCCCGGCAGGGCCTGACGGAGGGAGGAGTAAAGGCCGTCTTTGTTACGGTCGCTGCAGATTCCCATACTCCCTCACCTCTCGCCCGTGTGCAAACCTTGCGAGATTCCTGGGAGACTTTTGCAAAAGCCGCTTTAGGCTTTGTCGCACTTGCTCACGGTTATAGGGGCGGCCGCGCGAAGTTGTACACCTTCGTCCCTCTAAGTCGGCTAACTTCAGGTTTTGCGACAGCCCTCTTGGAAAAGCCTCTATCCCGCCTGCAGGAAGGGCCCATAGGCAACGGTTGGCTGCCTGGCCTTGTACGCTTTCGCCAATGCGAGTGGCCCAGCAGACTCACCATGTGGCTGCCCTTGCGTTGTGTCACACCTTCCCGACTCTCAGCCGGCCAACACCAGCTCTTGCAGCAGTCCCGTGGGAACTACCCTCTCCCGAGACTTTCTTCCCAGACTTTTTCCTGCTGCTTCGCTGTCTCACAGGCGCCACGTGTACGACGGGCGGCGGGCCGCCGGCTTCGACTTGCCGCAGCCCCCACGAGATTCGCTGCACTGGAGCGAAAATCCTTCCAGGAGCCTTCCGCCGGCTGGCGCGTCCAGTAAGGAAAGAGGGGCCATCTGGGGAATAGAGTGCAACGGAATCTATCTCGTGAGGTGGAGAAGATGCTTAGTGGGCTGTGTGCGACCGGTGGTGAGAGAGCTGTTTCTCGTGTCTTCCCCCACGTGAACTTAGTGGCGCTGACGGCGTCCTGCGTCGGCCTGGTGGTTTTGGGGGGACGCATAGCACAGGCGCAGCCCGGCCCCGTGGAGATTCCCCTCAACCACTGCCGCATCCACTGGAGCGCCCAGGGCGGCCTGTCGGTCACGTGCGACGGGATGAATTTCCTGCAGGGCTACACCGGCATTATAGTAGCCCATCCGCCTGATTGGTCGTGGTCTTACACTAGCTGGCGGCCGGAGGAAATGAGCGTCCGACTGGAAAAGCGTGGGGGCCGGCACATCCTCACAATCGAGTGCAGGGACGAGAAGGTGCCCTGGCGCCAGGTGGTTACCGCTGGCCCCGGCGACCGCTTCACCGTTGCTTATACCTTCACCCAAAAAGCCTGGCGCGACCCCATGAGCTCCCAGGTGTGTCTGTTCCAGCCGGCTACGAGCTGGTTCGTCGGCGCCCGCTTCAAAGCGTCTGGACCGGGCGGTGAAACAACTGGCGAGATTCCCCTCACCTTCGGCGGCGTGAGCAATCCCTTTGTCAATGCTACCGTGGCGCAATTTGACAGCCTTTTCGGCCGCCTCACGGTTCGGGCCGAGCGCCCCATCACGTTGTACGACTACCAGCACCGCCAGCATCTTTGGCTAGGGCGGGACGAGCCAATGCCCATAAACGCGCAGCAGACCCAATCGGCCGAGTTTGTGTACGAGCCGCTGCCCCTCGTGGTGGGCGGCGTGCAGATAGCGAACGTCAGGGTCACAGAGAGGGCTGAAGGAGAAGAGGCGGTGATAGCCTTCGAGCTGAGCCGCGGCGAGGGTGGCCCTGAAACTGTCACAGTACGCTTTTTGGCCGATGCCCCAGGGCCAGCGTCAGCCGACGAGCGCCAGGTGCCCCTCAAGCGCACGCCTGTGCCAGTCCGGGTTGCGGTGCCACTGCCTGGGCCGGGACAATACAAGTGTCGCCTGGAGCTGGTGGCCGAGGGCAAGACTCTGTATCAGTCCCCACCGCTCTCGTACACAGTTCCCCGTTTTCTCAGCATCGCGCCGGCCCTGAAACCTTTTATGAAAGGCGACTCGGGGGCTCTGGTGGTCAGGGTATCTTCCGACGCCGGTGAGGGTCTCCGGGTGAAGATAGAAGGGCCGGCTGGTGTGCTTGCAGAAAGCGCTGTCCGCGCCGGCAAGCGCACGGATGTGCCGATTCCGCTGGACCAGCTACCCCTCGGCATGACGGAGCTTACCGCCACCCTATCCGCGGGCGGCAAAAAACTCGGGACCGCCCGATGCCAGCTTGTGCTGGCCGAGCGTCGCGAAAATGCCGTGGTCGTGGACAACCGCAGCGGGACGCTTATCGTGCGCGGCCTGCCCTTCTGCGCACAATCCTGCTACACCGACATGGCTGGCATGGCCGAGGTCGTGGAAACCGAGGCGCCGCTGGGATTCAATGCGGTGGCGCCGTACCTCAGCACCGAGCCAGCCGAGCGCCGGGGCTATCGCGACCAGTTGCGCAAATTTATGGACCGCTGCGCGGAAGCAGGAATGTTCGTGCACCTGGACATCCGCGGCGCCTCCCGCCCGCCGCACACCGAGGAAAAGTGGCAGTGGCTCCGGGAAGAGATTGAGGCCTTCCGCGACCATCCAGCGCTACTTTGCTACTACCTTGCCGACGAGCCAGAACTTGGCTGGGCCAGCCCCGAGGATTGTGCCGAGGCCTACCGCCGCATCAAGGAGCTTGACCCCTGGCACCCAGTGACAATGGTATTCTGCCAGCCTGCGGCTGCAGCCCGATACGCTCAGGGCATGGACATCGTCATGACCGACCCGTACCCCATACCCAACGGCCCGCCGACGGTTGTGGTGGACTTTTGCAAGCGCATTCGCGGCGACGTGGCCGATGCCCTGCCGCTGTGGATTGTACCGCAGGCTTTCGGCGGCGGTGAATGGTGGCCGCGCGAACCGTCCCGCCAGGAGGAGCGGCTGATGACCTATCTGGCGCTAATCCACGGCGCCCGCCACGTGCAGTACTTCATTCGCCGGCCGCCCGCGGTTAATCCAAGCTGCCCCGACCTCTGGAGCGAGTGCCGCCGCCTCATGCTTGAGCTCAGTCAGCTCACCCCGGCCCTGGCCTCGGCTGAAGAGGCGCCCACGGTGACCTGCAGCGCGCCACAGGTACACCTGGCGGCCTTCCAGGAGCGGGGCGCGGTGACCGTGCTGGCAGCTAACGTGACAAATCGCCCGCTGAGCGTGGAATTCACTCTTGCCCGCCGCTGGACCGGAGAGGCGAAGGCGCTTTTTGAAAACCGCAGCGTGGCAGTGACGCAGGGCAAATGGACGGATATGATTGATGCCTTTGGCACGCGCGTGTATCTAATGCAGGTCGAGCTGCCGCCTGCTGACCTTGCCACCCTCGACCCGCGCAACCTTATCGTCAATCCCAGCTTCGAGGACACCCACAACGCGGGCTCGCCCGACGGGGCATATATCGGCTACGGCGCGGATAAAGCGGCCTCCCGCTACGTTGACCCGCGCACGGCCGCCCACGGCCGCCAGTCCATGCGCCTGCATACGCCGCGGGAGGGCCAGGGCATTTCGGTGGCCCCTTACCCGGTTGTCCTGACGCCGGGCAAGCGCTACAAACTTTCCGTCTGGGCCAGAGGCGAGCGCGACGGAATGACGTTTCGCCTGGCGCTGGATGCAGTGTCCGGCGACGCGGCCCTCCACTCGCTGACGACCACCTGGCGCGAGTACGCTGTCGAATTTACGGCCTCGGAAAAGGCCGGGCGCGTGTCGCCGAGCCTTACACTCATCAGTCCGGGCAGCGCGTGGTTCGACGCGCTACAGGTAGTGCCCCTGGACTGAGAACAGGTCGGCTTGCCGGCAGCGCTACCTTGGCTGTTAGAAGCGGGGAGGGGCCAAGGAAGGGCCCCGAAACAGGAAGGGACTGCTGCAAAAGTTGGGGCTGGCTTAACTGGAGTGAGCAAGGGGTGAAATGCCGCATCCTCGACCTTTTACGTGCGACCGCGTATGGGGCCGGGAAAGCGACTGATGCAAGGGTCTTAAAAGAAATGGCTGAGTAAGCCCGCGTGGACGCATGGGGGGAAAGCACTCCTGCGGAAGATTGCTGAGGAGGCCACCACAGCAAACTAGCTCGACGGCAGCCGCTGGAGAAGGGTCTTCTTCGACCTGTCCTGTGCGGTGAGTGGGCACGCTCACAGTCCCAGCATTGTACTCGTTCAGGGCGTCAGCTCGCGCATAGGCTTAGGGCCACGGTGAGCAAAGAATTTCCCGGCCGAGGTAGTCTCCCCTGAGCGCAGTTTGCCCAGTGCAACGTCGTTTCAGGAAGCGGGCTCAGATGCTGCGGAACAGATGCTCATTTTCAGCAAAGCGCCTGGCCACCTGCTCCCGCGAGGCGGTGCCGGTGGTGCCAATCTGCTGGACGGTGATTGACGCTACGCAGATTCCAAGGGCGGCAGCCTCATGCAGCGCCGCGCCGGAGCAAAGAGAAGCCACGATACCAGCGGTCGTAGCATCGCCAGCGCCAACAATATCTATGGGCGGCGGCACCCTGATGCCCGGTATGTGCTTACTGGCCGCGCCATCGAACACCACGATTCCTTCCGCCCCCGCCGTGACAAATACAGGCCGGCGGTTGCGCTGGGCCAGCTCGCGCCCGTAGCGCTCGGCGTCGGCTGCCGTGAGGTCTTCTTCGCATCCCTCATAACCGCAAGCCCTCGCGGCCTCAAGCTTATTAGGCTTTATCATAACGTCCCGGAAAAGGGCGATGTTGGCCCTCGAGTCGGCAAAGAAGATGACGTCTTCATGGCGGCGCGCCATCGCACAAAGTTCTTCCCGCACGCGGTCTGTGATGACGCCGAGGTGCCGCTCGGCCACCTGGTCGGCGATTATTACGGCGCCTACTTTGCTCATCAGCGCTTCGACGGCCGCCAGCACAGCGTCTTCCA
>JANZZA010000718.1 GCA_026419655.1 Armatimonadota bacterium
CAGGCGCGCAGGCGCCGGGCGGTGGTTCCCCAAGCAGCCCTCCCGCACCTGATTTCAGACCGCCTGGAAGCGCGAGAGCTTGAGTATCACCGGCTGGTGCGCGACGGATACCTGGCCTGGGCGCAGGCTCATCCCGACGTCAGCGCCGTCTTCGACGCCGCCTTGCCGCCGGAGGAGGTACACCGCAGGATTCTAGATTGTGTTCTTTGTAGCTAATGTGCAGCCACGGAACAGTGGTGTCTTTTAGTTTATCGGTCGGATTGCTGCAAAGGCCGTTGTCGGCTTGTCCGGAATAAACAAAGCATACAACGCTGCGCGGCCGTCCTCTCACTGAGGACCGCATGTGAGTTGGGGGAAAGCGACTTTTGCAACGGTCACCTGGGGCATGACGCCTCTCAAAAGACTTTTCCGTGGCAGAATGTTGGTAGCCGCCTTCTCGGCGCCCGGATGCTTTGCCTGGATCCCGGGATAGCCTACGTGACAGGTGGTTCAACGGTGGCCGTGGGTGGCAGAGAGTCGCTATCGGGCACAGAGGAGCACCGGTTGGCAGAAAAGACGCGCTATTGGGCAGAAAGGAGCGGCGATGTCGCTTTCGCGGATCATCGGACATGAGCAAGCAAAGCGGTTGCTAATGCGGGCCTTTGTAGAAGGCCGGGTGCCAACGGCGTATCTTTTCGTCGGTCCGTCCAACCTGGGCAAGTTCACCGTCGCCGTCGAATTTGCCAAGCTGCTGAACTGTGAGGCCCCGGTCACGCCTTCGTCGGGTGAAGGGGCCGACTGCTGCGATGTCTGCGAGGCCTGCCGGCGGATAGAAGCCGGGTCTTTTGCGGATGTGTTGTGCGTGCGGCCTGTTATCCGCATCGGCAGTGGGGCACAGGCTCAGGCCACCGAGTTTGAGGGAGCGCTCCTCACGACTGACCAGATTGGCGAGGTCATTACGCGGGCGAGCTTGCGTCGCACCCGTGGGCGCCACAAAGTCTTCATTATCGCCCGTGCCGAGACCATGAACCCCGAGGCAGCCAATCGCCTTCTCAAAACCCTTGAAGAGCCGCCCGAGGGGACTTTGTTGATCCTTACCTCATCCAATCCTTCAGCGCTGCTGCCCACCATTGTATCGCGGTGTCAGCGAGTGACCTTTCATGCGGTCCCGCTGGCGACCCTGGCGGCCGGATTGAGGACAGAGGTGCCGGATGCCTCCGACGAGCTTGTTGACACCATAGCCAGGCTGTCGTCGGGGCGGCCGGGCTGGGCGCTGACGCTGCTGCGCAAGCCCAGGGCTTTGGATGTGCGCCGGCGACTTCTAGACCTTGTGGCATCTTTGCCCGGCCAGCCGCTGGTGGCTGCCCTGGCCCTCGGTGAGGAGCTGATAGGACTTTCCGAGGCCTGGTGGCGGGCGATAAATGAGGGTGATGAA
>JANZZA010000076.1 GCA_026419655.1 Armatimonadota bacterium
AGGCATAATCCAGGCGACCTTGAAGGTCATCGCCGAGCGAGGGGCGATAGGGACGAGCATGCGTGACTTCGCGGAGGAAGCGGGCGTCACGGAAGCCGCCATTTACCGGCACTTCGCATCGCGCGACGACCTGCTGGGCCATGTGTTCCGCCACTGTGCCGACCTTCTGTATGAGTATCTGGACCACCGGCGCCAGGCCGTAACTGAAGATGGCCAGGTCGGCGAGCTGGCTGTCGCATTCTTTGACTTCTCTCGCGACCATCCCCAGGAGTATGCCTTCATCGCTGCAGTACATCAGCAGCAGCTTTGCCTGCGCGACCCCGGTGCGGAACGCTTGCCCAAGGACCTTTTCGTGGAAGCCATCCAGGGGCTGCAAGACAGGCGAGGAGGAAGTTTGGTGCCGGCCAGTCTTGTGGCCGGCGGCGTCATAGGGATGGTAATGGGCGTGACGCTTTTCTACCGGTCGGGCCGCACATTGGCGGCCGAAGAGGACTGCCGTGAATATATCCGCCGCACGGCGACCTGCCTCGCCGCCGCGGCGTGCTTGGAATAACTCATGCTGAGGAGGGTTTGGTAATGGCACAACAGTTTGTACCGGAAAGACCGAGTCTTCATGCCACAGTAAATGAGCTTTACGGTGAATTGAAGGCCGCCGAGGTCACGACCGTATATGACCGTTTCGTGGCAATGAATGGCCGCTGTCCTTTCTGCGAGGCTGGCACGCGGTGTTCGCTTTGCAGCAACGGGCCATGTCAGATCCGTCCGCAGCGGGGGGTTTTGCGCGGCGTGTGCGGCATTGACGCCGACGGGATGGTCGCCCGCAACATGGTGCACCTGGACATCATGGGCCTGGCTGCCTACACTCACCACTGCCGCGAAGTGGCCCGCACGCTGAAGGCCGTGGCCGAAGGCAAGGCGCCTTATGGCTTAGCGGACCCCGCCAAGCTGGACATGATGCTCGGTGCCCTAGGGCTGGACGTTTCCGGCGCAGCCACTGAAAAGGCGGCGCGCCTGGCAGAGGCAATTATCGCCAGTCTCGACGATGTTTCTGGCGCTGAAGGCCGCATGGCCCTCGCTTTTGCTCCCGCCGAGCGCATTGAGACCTGGCGCAACCTGGGCATCATGCCGCGCAGCCCCTTGCATGAGCTGGTCAACGCTACGACCCGCGCAATGACTAACATTGACGGCGACTTTCTCTCTCTGGCAAAGACTGTCCTGCGGTTGGGCCTGGCGACATGTTACGGCGCCCTGGTGCCTCTGGAAATGGCCCAGGATGCCATCTTCGGCACGCCTGCGCCCCACACCGCCAAGGTTGACCTGGGCGTCCTCGACGGCGATTACGTCAACATTCTCCCAAACGGCCACGAGCCTTTCTTCGGCTTTACTCTCATTGAGCTTGCCCGCACCGAAAAGGCTCAGCAGATGGCCCGCGAAGCTGGCGCCAGGGGGCTGCGCATCATTGGCTCGACGGAAACCGGCCAGGAATTAATGCAGCGCACCCAGACCGACGACGTTTTCGTCGGCTGCATCGGCAACTGGATTATGCAGGAGTTTGCCTTCGCCACCGGGGCCGTGGACGCCTTCGTCATGGACATGAACTGCTCGCTGCCGACGCTTGGGGAGCTGGCCGACAAATATGGCGCGACGCTGATTGCAGTGGGCGATCTGGTAGGCGTGCCAGGCACCAAATATCACTTTGACTACCATCCCGAAACGGTCGTCGAGGACAGCTGGAAAATCATTGAGCTGGCCGTGGAGAATTTCAAGCAGCGCAGGGGCAAGCCCTTCGCCACGGGGCTGCGCGCCCAGGAGGTAGTTCTGGGATTCTCTACGGAAAGCGTGCTGGCGGCCCTGGGCGGCTCCCTCAAGCCACTGCTCGATGTCATCGCGTCGGGGGCCATCCAGGGCGTGACGGCACTAGTGTCCTGCACGACCCTGAAAAATGGCCCGCAGGATTCCTTGACGGCAGCAGTAGCCCGTGAACTTATCGGCCGCGACATCCTGGTGCTCTCGGCCGGATGCGGTAATGGCGCAACCCAGGTGGCAGGCCTCAACAGCCTGGAAGCAATCGAGCTGGCCGGGCCCGGCCTGCGGACGGTTTGCAAGGAGCTGGGTGTCCCGCCCGTGCTCGCCTTCGGCACGTGCACCGACGTGGGCCGCCTTGCCCTCCTCGTGACCGCCGTGGCCGACGCCCTGGGCTGCCGTATCCCTGATCTCCCCGTGGCCGTCACCGCGCCGGAGTACATGGAGCAGAAGGCC
>JANZZA010000098.1 GCA_026419655.1 Armatimonadota bacterium
CCCCGCCCCGCGAGCTGATCCTCACCCATGCCACCCAGCAGCCACTTTTCGTGCCCGACTTGACCAAGATGACCGCCACCAGGCCGTTTTTCGGTGCTACCTATGCCGAGCTGGACGGCGGCCTACCATGTAGCGGCAAGAGCACGCAGAAGTTTGAAATATTCGCCGAATGGGACGAGTGGATAGACCCGCTGGGCAAACCCGGGCCAGAGCAGGTGCACGGCAAGGTCCGGGCAGCCGAGAAGACCCCCGACCGCAGCTCCGACGTCCTCCCGCTGGGCAAGGCTCGCCATGAGTTCCACGACACCAAGTATCGCAAAGTGCGGTACACGGCCCTGGCAACGACCAGGTTCCAGGAATGTTTCGACCGCAACGCCATCGCCAGCGGAACGATGAAAATCACGCGAGCTTCGGCAGTCAGGGAGATAGACGTGCTCAGCTCGGCGCGGCCTGCGGCACCAAAGGTCCTCTACGTAATCCCGGCCTTTGGGTGGACGGAGACCTCGGGCGGACCTGCTGGGCCGATATCCAGGACGCGCGAGGGCGGATGGCTGAGGGTATACCTGGAGCGGCCGTGGTTTTCGTCGGGCGATGGAGAGCTGTTGGGCGTGGTGTTGCCCCAGGCGCCGCAGTGGACACCTGCTGGAGTGCCCACACCGTGGGCCACCCTAACCGAAACTTACACGACGAGATGGGGGACTGACCCCATCTGGCAGAGCGCCCCGACCAAGGCAGACCTTGCCCCAGTGGATTTTCCAGCCGCTGCCGCCACGGAAACTAATCTTACTCTCGAAGAGGCCCCTGGATTTCGGGTGTCGGTGGCCGGACATAACGTCGAGTACGACCCGGACCGCCAGCTATGGTATTCGGACATCCAGATAAACTACGGCAAGGCTTACTTCCCCTTCGTGCGCTTGGCCCTGGCCCGCTACCAGCCAAACTCGCTCAAGACCGACAAGGGCGACTGCAAGTTGAGCCGTGTGGTAATGGCCGAGTTTGCTCAGCTTGCTCCTCACCGCGCTGCCACCCTCACCTTCCCCGACGCCACCACTGTTGAGGTCACCGTGACAGGCCCCAGCTATCTCGGCTCAAAGCTGCGGCAGGGTTTTGGCGACGTATATGTGGCCGTGGAGAAGCAATCGCCGGGCGGCGACCCGGAGCTTGGTTGGGTGCCTGTACTCACGGAAGAAGTGCAGCTAGAGGCCGGCCGGACGGCCACGGGCGACGCCATGTGGCGCGGGCGAGTGAAGCTTCCGGGGCCGCGGGGCTCGGAGAAATTCCGCATCGTCATCAAGGAGTACGAGTGGTTCCAGACAGGCGAACAGGTCACCCTCGGCGCCCAGGTGGTCCGACCGGAAGACAAGCGCCTCGTCTACGCCGAGGCAATGGTTATCTAGCCGGCAAGGGCTGGGGAGCATTCGGTTTTTAAGGATTCTGTTGGAAAGGTTTCTGCAGCACTTGGGAGACGCGTACCGAGGCAAAGGTTCAGACACACAACTTTGTACACTTTTGTGGCTCTGTATAGGTCACCACGGGGTTTCGGACAGACCACCAAGATGATTCTCCGCCCCTACTCGGTCCTCCCCGAAACAAAATCCTGAGCAAACTGAATACTCCCCAGGGGCTGGCGCCAGGCGTAAAAAACGCAGAGCCACAGGAGGTATGCGGGGGTGTGGTGTTATTGATTGCCTCCGGCTGAACTGTGCCTAGTGAGCCGCTGCTCTACTCCCACGGCTTGAGGATGACCTTAGCGGTTTTGTGCGATGCCGAAAGCTCGAAGGCCTCCTGGATGTGGCTCATGGGCAGCACGTGGCTTATAAGCAGGTCAATCAGGGGAGATCCCTGGATTACCTTCATCAGGCGCGGATACGCTGAAAGATTGTAGTGCCAGGAGCCAATGACTGTGAGGCCTTTTCGGATGAGGTCGGGGCTGACGCGGATAGGTAGCTCGTCATGACATTCGCCGACGAAAGCTACCCGGCCCCTGCGGCGGGTGGCCTCAATGCACAGTCTCTGAGCGGCCACGGCTCCGGCGCAGTCAAGCGCGCAGTCAACGCCTCGGCCGTCAGTAAGCTCCAGGATGCAGGTAAGGATACCCTCATCGTGCGGGCTGAGGACAGCCTCGGCACCCATCTGCAACGCCCGCTCGGCCCGGTAGGGCACGGACTCGACTACAATGACGCGTGCACCTCGAAAGCGGGCATTGACGACTGCGCCTAAGCCTACCGGCCCTGCTCCAGTAATCAGTACCGTGTCGAAAGCGTTTAGTCCCATGACATCAAAGGCTCCAAAGGAGGGCCCGAGAGCGCAACAGGCCAGTGACGCCTTCTCGTAGGAGAGGTTGTCCGGGATGGGTAGCAGGAGCCAGTCGGGCTTCAGAAGATATTGCGCCATGGTTGCCGAACCTTCAGGGCTACCTGTGAAGCCGGCAAAATCGTAGTTGTTTTCGCAGTGGATGTAGTCCCCGGACAGGCAGAGAGCACACTTGCCACATGGGTACTGGGGCATGACCACGACGCGGTCGCCAGGCTTGACGCGACAGGGCTGGGCCACTTCCACAACCTCACCTGCGGCCTCGTGGCCGAGAAACTCAACCGGGTCGCCAGCCAGAAAGCTTTTGTACTCGGCGCACATGGGAGCGGCATGGACCTTCACCAGGGCCCAGTCTCCAATGGGTCGCGGAGTCGCAACCTCGCGCAGCTCGGCTCTTTGATGGCCAGTGATGACTGCTTTTAGCATGGTGTGTTCCCCTTGAAGCGACCTATGGGTATCATCGTGGAGTATTGAGTTTACTCAGGATTTTGTTTCGGGCGCAAAAGGGAAAGGTCCTGAGAATCACCCCGGTGGTCCGCACCAAAACCCGTTTTGACGCATAAAGGGCCACAAAAGCGTATAAAGTTGTGTGTCCCACCTTTTGCCTCGGAGCGTGCCTCCGAGGCGCTGCAGAAACTTTTCCCACAGTATCCTTAGAAAACCGAACACTCCCGTATCATGGTGTGACCGGGCCACGACGCCGCCAGAGCTGAAGATTGCCAATGGTCGTCTCAACAGCATAGGCTGGAGCAAGCATGCGGCGCAGGCGGGCGGTCGCCGCGTATTCTTGCGCGGGAAGCTCTCGGCCAGCCGACAGGATGACGTAGAGCGGCCGGCGCACCTCAAGGTCCGCGCGGACGACGTCCCAGGTGTCCGCAAAAACTGCTGCTATCATTGGGGGCACCCAGCGGTCCACGCGGCCGGGCCAGACGTTTACGTAGTAGTCGGGACAGATAACACGGCAGCCGGCGCCGCGCTGGGTCCAAAAAGCCGCCGCTGTGGCTCCTGGCCCACACCAGACGCGGTCTTCAGGCCAGGAACGACTCCTGACGTAAAGCCCCGCGCGGACCGCGTCTGAAGCGGCCCAGTGAGCCAGGTCGCGGCCTGTGAAAATGCGCCGCCATGCTCCTGATGCTACTCGCGCGCGGTTGCTCGCTCCATAGGCTGCCACAAGACAAACGCTGGCGAGGCATGCAACGTAAACCAGGTTGCGGCATCGCACCGCGGCACAGCCCAAGCTCGTGAGGACTGCGCCTGCTGGCACCATCGGCAGGAGATAATAGGCAAAGGGCTCTCGGTAGTGCTTCAGCATAGGATAGGTCATTAGGGACGCCAGGAACCAGGCCGATGTCACGGCAATGCAGCGGCCCAGGGGAGTGCTCCAGTCTTCGCGCGCCCGGCCCCGGAGCAACACAGGCAAAGCGACCAGAGGTAACAGAGAAACCGCGGCGGTGCGCCCCAAATGGCGCAAGCCGACGTCAACAAGTTCTGCCAGTGCTTCGTGCCACGGCACTGCTCTCACATGGGCCAGGTTGTAGCCAATCAGCAGCCTGTACATGTCCGGCCCGGCACCGGCACCGACAAGGACCGCTACCGGCACCGCACAGCCGAGAAATACACCAAGCAGGCTCTGTGCCGCCAAGCGGCGGGCCGCAGGGCGTCCCTTAGCCGCTGCCTCGGCCGCGATCCAGGCCGGCAGGGCGGCTACAACGGGCGGCGCGACAGAGGGCTTCGAGAGCAGCGCCAGACCCATACAAAGGCCTCCCGCAAAGGGGCTGCCAGCAGTCACCCCGACCAGGGCGAGAGCCATCATTGCAGCCGCCGCCAGCTCTGCGCTTAGCATGGCCGCCATCGCGGCGGCCCCGCTAATGGCGAGAAGAGCAGCCGCCCCTGCCCCAGCCACAGGCTTGCCAGCCTTTGCCAGAGCCAGTATGAGGCCGCCCTGAGCTATCAGCACGAGCAGCAAGGCTGTAAGGCTATAGCTTCGCGGTGACCCTCTTGTTGCGGCCGTCACTGCGGCCAGGGCGTAGTGAATGACCGGTCCTTTGTTGTCCCAGCTATCGCGGTACATCACTCCGCCCCGCAAGACAGTCCAAGCGATTGCGCCATAATACTGCTCGTCGGGCCGACCCAGTTTCGCCCCTGGGGGCAGCAGCCACACGGATAGAATGATTGCCGAAAGCCCAGTCAGGCCGTGCCATAGGCTGCCGCGCATACCACGGCGTATCCGGTGTGCCGGCCTTCCATCATCGGGACCTTCGCCCACCAGCCTGTCGCTAGAAGACTCCATTCCCCAGCGACCTCCCGGATGGCGCGCCACGTCGGAGCCTACAGGTTGCGAGGAGATTCCCTGGCGGAGTGCGCGGTCCTCTGCCGGCATAGGGGCAGCAGTTGTCCGCGCAGTGCTGCAGTGTCGCGGCGCATGCATTGGAACCCACATCTGGCGGGGTGGGGGCTACACTGACCCGGGGGCACCCGGCCACAAGAGGGAGAGGAAGTGTGGGAAGCGTCTCTCTATGGTGACTGTTGCAAAGGGAGTATTCTGTTTACTCAGGATTCTGTTTCGGGCAGGAAAGAATAAGGACCGGAGAATCACCTTGGCTGTCTCTTATACACATCT
>JANZZA010000116.1 GCA_026419655.1 Armatimonadota bacterium
CACAATCATGAGTGGCCATGGCGCTACTGCGTCATTGCCGTGGCCGGGCAGCATCTCGTCATAATCCTGGGCGTACATGAGGTGAGCCATGGCGATTTGCTTCAGATTGCTGGTACAGCTCGCCTGGCGCGCCTTCTCGCGAGCCCGGGCGAATACCGGGAAAAGTATTGCCGCGAGAATGGCGATAATCGCTATGACCACCAGCAACTCGATGAGCGTGAAACCCTTTTTCAAGTTCTCCACCTCCTTTAAACTGGCCGCCGGCCGAAACCGGCGGCTCTGCTTCGCAGGAGTATGCTACAAGAAGAACGCCGGAGAAACTCCCAGATGGCCAGGCTTTCTCAGGATTTGTCGGTTGCACGGGGCAAACTTGTGACGAAGCGATGAATCGAGCAGGAGCTTAAGAGGATTCTTATCACCGGGAGCGTGGAGTGTAACGAAGGAAGCTTGGCCGGCCCGGGCGACGGAAACATAGCGCAGAAGGTTGGCAAGCGCGGCTCGGGGGCAACCGTCTTTACATCGTGACCATTACATGACGCCGTTCTTCGGTCTGCCTAGCAGACAAAGTGGATGTCCTTAGGCACCGGGCGTGATCGTTGCTTAGGAAGTCAGCGCACGTAAAAATAGCCGGCAAGAGTCAGAGAACAGTTACCTACACAAAAGGGGTTCAAAGCCCTCTAGTAGCGGCTGGGAAATCCCCCGGGCAGACTCGCGGCGCTGTCGCGACCATCTAGTGTGATTGTGGCAAAACTCACTTTGGCAGACGTGCCGATGCGCCAGCCGCCCAAGGCTGCACAGGAAGCTTACACCACGGGGGCTGGCCCCATCCGCTGCAGCACGGTTTCGCAACAATCACCTAGTAGACCGACGGATTGAACCAGGCGGCTTCGTCGGCGTTGACGGTGCTTAGCTTCATCGCCTTCGCGTGCCCGTCGCAAAAGGCCACGCCTACGGTTTCGTTGTGGCGGTCAGCCAGACAATTCCAGCCCGGATTGCAGCCCGGGAAGGGTCGGGTTTGGCGCACGGCCAGGTCGGGGCCAATACGGTTGTCGCCGTCAGAATCGGCCACCATAATGGTGCCGGCCACGTCTTCCACCTGTCCGAGGGACTTCCAGCCCAGGTACCAGCAGTTAAGGCCGTAGCTGAGGTCCGAGGAGCCGATGAGAAGGTGGCCATAGTTTCGCGCCGAGGGGCAGTGAAAGATCTGGTCGTTTTTGACGTAAGGGAGGACCATGAGCGGCCACGGACCGACCAGGTCGTCGCCGTGGCTGGGCATCATCTCATCGTAGTCCTGAGCATACATCAGGTGCGCCATAGCAATCTGTTTGAGATTGCTTGTGCAACTGGCCTGCCGGGCCTTCTCGCGGGCCCGGGCGAATACCGGGAAAAGTATTGCCGCGAGAATGGCGATAATCGCTATCACAACGAGCAACTCGATGAGCGTGAAACCCTTTTTCAAGCGTCACACCTCCACCCGGAAGGTTTTATCTTCTGACGCGCACCGGCCTGCGTTGTTCACCGCCTGCTCCGGGTAGACCGCTCCGTCCCTACACCTAGGCACCCTGGTGGCGACAGCGCGGAGCGATGAAGCCCGTAAACTTGCATACCCCACGAGCCACCACAGTCCTCAGTACCCCAGGCGGTTGTATTCGGCCAATTGCTCTGCGTTGAAGGCTTCCCCGTCTTCGCGGTTTACTGACAGATACACGTGCGGCTGGAGGCCGCGCGCCAGTAGGTTTTCGATGACGCCGGCAACGATCAACCAGCAGCAGATGATGTTGGCAATGCCGGACAGCGGGAACACAGGCACGGCAAGACCTTCAACTTCCAGGCAGGCGTCGCCATAGGGCACGCAGTTATCCACCACAATGTCAGCCACGTCACAGAGCCGCAGGCCGGTGGAATGAGCCGACTGGACGCGAGCGGTATATTCCAGGGAAGTGATTGCCACAACCGTGACGCCGGCCTCCCGGGCAGCGATGGCCGTAGAAACCGGCCGCGGCGTCCGGCCCGAAACCGATCCTACGATAAGACAGTCACCGGCGCGCAGATTAGAGGCCCTCACTGCAAGCCGCGCCGCCTCCAGGTCGGCGTCGAAACCCTCTGCACGCGGGCGGTCCTTCAAACACTCGGCCACGGGATTGTTGACGCCGAAACTAAAGTTAAAAGGCTGCAGGGCCATGAGACCGCCGGCACGGTGAAGCAAGTCGCCCTCGTTGCCATGGCCAAGAGGGCCGATGAAGAAGCCCCCGCCATTAGCCAGAGCCATTGCTGCCGCTTCGGCAGCCGCGCCTATGGACTCGCCCTGCGTCGTCCGAATACGCTCCAGCAGCTCGTGGACCTTTTCCAGATAGCGATCTGAGAGCAATCCTTTCACCCCCACTTCCTGGCCGCATAGTGCCCGGTTTCCAAAATCCTACCGCTCATGGAATGGTACCGGGCCGCGCAAGGATCCTTCTTAAGGGCAGGCGCTGAGCACGGAACATCCGTAGAGGGCATTTTTCTGGGAGACACCCTTTGAAAAGGGTTCTCCCCCAGATCCCCTCCCCAAACTTTTTCGTGCTCCTGGCAGCACGCACGCCCTTTCGGTGGGCTACGTGGCGCCGCGCCGCGATAGATACCCGCTAATGGCGCTGCTGTGTCCGGTACGGGGAAACCTACCGGCAGCGCATAGCCGCGTGCAAGCAATGCTCTGAGAAACACAACAGGAGCCCGAGCTTCACACAGACGGCAGGGCCACCACGGCGCGCGCAAAGGCACGCTGCGTCTCAACCACACGGTCGCGCAGGTCGCAAGTCACCGGCACGCCAGCCGCACGCATGGCCGAAAAGGCTGCGCCCACGGCTGGCCGCACCGGCGGTACCATGGGCTGCAGCGTAGCGTCAATGCGCAGGGCTTGCTCGGCCAACATAGACCAGTACAAAGGCGAGCCTTGAGCCAGGCCGCCCGTTCCAATAAGCGGGCATCCAGCGCCCCGCAGACCTGCTGCGTCCAGGGCAACGCCTATGATTTCGGCCAGGGCCGCCGCAGCCTCTCGCAGAACCTCAAGCGCCACCGCGTCACCGCCTCGCGCCTCCTCGTCTACCACCGGGGAAAGAGAAGCCACATCGCGGCGGCCAATCTGGCGCATCTGAAAAGGCCACACCAAATCCCATGGAGTTTCCCAGCCCAAGGCGGCCGGTATGGCCTGGGTCAGCGTCGTGGCACGGGCGCCGGGCCACATGGAGCGCAGCGCCGCCCGGATCCCCCGCAGGCCCGCATCGTAAGCGCTTCCTTCATCACCAAGCACCGGCCCAAACCCGCCAAGATGGAGCTCCGAGCCGTCACGAGTGCGTGCGTGAACGAAGGACCCTGTGCCCGCAAGCACCAGCAGCCCCCAGTCCTCCAGGGCCGCACAGTAACCAGCCTCAAACTCGTTGGTGAAGTGAAAATGGGCACCTATACCCCGCGCCTGGAACCATTCCACCACACGCCGATCCATCGAGACAACGCCCACCCACAGCTCTGCAGGCGACCATACCCCCAGCGCCCCCTCCAGGGCATCCTCGTATGACCGCGCTACGACTTCCGGGGCGTTGTAGTTCGCCGGCCCGCCCACACCCCAGCCGTGAACAACCCCGGTCTCGTCTATGAGTACGGCGTCAATCTTCGACCCGCCAGGGTCAAGACCAAGAAAGTACCGCAGGGCTTCCTCCTCCTATTCTAGGAACAATGGCTGCGACAGATAGCCGTGAGCAATGGTTTACAGCGGCGCCTGTTGGCTGGGAGCCGGGACACCGCGTTTAGGCTTGGTCCCTGTCGCCCCCACAGGCACGGCTCACTACTCCACCGACCGCAAGACCTCCTCCATGGCGATTTTTGCCCACTCATCAAAGCGCCATGGCTCCTTGTTGCAGGTGTGGGTGTCCTTGAGGATTATCTCCAGGACGCAGCCATTGGCTTTGGCAATCTCGATGGTCTCGCGGATGTCGCGGCGCACAACGTCAGGGTTAAATTGGACCGCCGCGATGGGCGCAGGGTTAGGTTTCCATGAGTAAACATAGTTTGGGCCGAGTTTCTCGGCGCTGACACGTTTATCGGCCCACGGGCTTATCGAAATGCGCCGCAGGCGCGGGACATTGCGGATGAGCATGTCGAGCTTATGGTGCAGCGGTTCACAGCAGCCATAGCAGTTCAGGCCGAAGCGCTCCAGGATGGGTAGCTGATAGCGGAGGACAAACTCCTCGTGCATGGCCGGCGAGACTTCCGACATTGTCTGGGCCTCGCAGAAACCCCACATGTCCTTGAGGCGCACCGTGCCCGCAAAGTCCGCCTGGGGCAATTCATGGGTAAAGCCAAATCCCCCGGACCCCACGTAGTCGTTGCCATTGTTGAGCGAGAGCACGCCAAGGCTTTCCAGTTGTTCCAGCCACGAGAGCTTGCCTTCCATTAGGCGACGCATGCCCATATGGACAAACTCTGGGTCGTCAACCATGTCCCAAAAGGTCTGCGTGATGCCGCGCAGATTGCACCACTCATCAATCAGCCCAAGACCCCACCATAAAGCGCCGTGGAGCCTCACCGTGAGGATGTCGCCAAAAAGTTCCTGATAGCAGTCCAGGTTGCGCTGGGTGGCGTCTGGGTCGAAGGTGACCACGGGCGTCTGGATTCGGGCGATGTCTTCTTTGGTCTTGATAGGCGGGTCCCATACGTAGGCTCCCCGGTCGAAGTCAGGGCGAGTGTATTCGGGGGCCACGCCCCAGCCCGTGCTTGCGACAGCAGGCCCGACGTTGAAATAGGCGTCGCAAACCTGGTCGTCGCGGAAATGCTCAGCCGGATACAGGCGTGCCCGCAAGCCCCACTCGATGCCTCGCGCGTCCTCGTCCTCACATTCCAGGACGTCACCCGGCATCAGCTCCTCCCAGGCCCCTTCTGGAGAAATAAATACCAGGGGCCGCTCCGGTCGCAGGGCATTATGGGCATACCACAACCGCCGCTTTTCTTCCTGCTCCGGCTGAGCAGCAATCTCCGCTATGCGTTTCGCCAAATCGCGAAGGATAACCCTGTCTTTTTCGGTCACGCCGAGCACCTCCTGCGTGCGCCTTGCCCGCGGCCAGCAATGCTACCGCACCGATTTTCTATGGTGGTCCTCACACCGGTTGGCCGAAATACTGGTGCACCATGCGCAGCCGCTCACGGATATTGAGCTTGAAAGGACACCGCTCTTCACACTCCCCGCAGTCCAGGCAAGCGTCGGCCTTTGGGTTGAGCGATGCGTATTCGCGCCGGAAACGTGGCCACTCGTAGCTAAAGACCCGTGCTTCGTCCGCGATGCGCATTATTTCCGGTACAGGTATCTGAGCAGGGCAATCCTTGCAATAGCCACAAGCACGACAAATGTCCTCTCCCAGGAACCGCGCACGGCTGACCAGCTCTTGTATCTCTGCCTCGTCGAGGGGCTGGAAAGTTCTCGAAGCTTCGATGGCCTGGTCAATGTCTCGTTCGTTCTTGAATCCGGCACACGCCACATTCACGTGGGGGTTTTGAAGAACAAAGTGCCAGGCCTTGAGCGGGTCAACGTAGGTCTCCTCGCGCCGGAAAAAAATACCGCCGGAGAGCGGCTTCATTATCGTTACGCCAATGTCGTGCTCGTGGGCATAAGGCAGGCACTTTTCGCCGGCACCGTGGATGGCCAGATTGTACACGCACAGGATTACGTCAAACTCGCCCGTCTGCATGCATTCCAGCAGAAGGTCGTCGTTGTGCGAAGTCACGCCGATGTAGCGGATGAGGCCCTGGTCGCGTGCCTCGTGAGCCGCCCTCAGGGCACCGTCCTGCGAACGTATCTTGTCCCAGCGCTCCCGCGTGGAGATGTCGTGCATGTGCCACACGTCAATATAGTCTGTCTGCAGGTCGGTGAGGCTGGTCTCAAGATACTTCCAGGCTGTGTCGTAGTCATAAGCGTGCGTCTTGGTGGCAAGGAAGACCTCGCGGCGGCGGCCCTTTAGCGCGAGGCCGAATTTCTTTTCGCTGTCGGCATAAGCGCGGGCTGTATCTATGTAGTTAATGCCCTGGTCGAGGCCGTAGGTAATCAGCCTTGCTGCCTCGTCAAGGTCTTGCACTTGCATTATGGGAATGCCGCCCAGGCCTATCTCAGTCGCCATAAAGCCCGTGCGGCCCAGTCTTCTCTTGCGAATGGTGCTCATTGTGTCCTTTCTGCCTCTCGCGCTCGGACCATGAGCGTATACGTTTGGAATAGCCGCCTGTACCCTACCCTGTCGCTCTTGTGGTCGGACGTTGAGTGTCCGCGTTTGGACAGAGCGTCTGCGCCTCCCATCTTTCCTTTTTGCGCAGACATTAATATTGCGGGCCAGGTACACTGGCGGCCGCCGGCGGCGGATAGTATAACTAGGCAGCGCAACTGGCAAGTCCAGAGTGCAAACGGACCCAATGCTCTATTTCCTGGTCTTTCTTATCGAGGGTTTCATCGTGTGGAAGCTTATCGGCCAGGCCATTGAAAAAGACATGCCGGCCTGGGAAGCCGCAGCCTATATTGGCATCCTCCTGGTCCTGACGGCCTTCATGGTTCAACACATGCACGACCCCATTGGCCCAACTATAGCCTTCACCATAATTGGCTTCGGCCTGCTACACAATGTCCTGGCCTACTGGATCAATCAGAGCCAACTGGCTGCCATCCGCGCCCAGGATATGCGAGATTGCGAGCGCATGATACGCGAGCGGCCTGAGTTGCCCTATCCGTACCAGGTTATGGGCGACATGCTCATGGAGAGAGAGATGTTCGACGAGGCCGCTTCGTACTACAAGAAAGCCCTCAGCCTCTCCGATGACCCCGAGGTGAAGTGGAAGCTAAAGCAGTGCGAAGAGGCCGCGCGGCGCAAGCGTTTGGGATTGAGGCTTTGCCCCCAGTGTCTCTCCGAAGTGCCCAGGAGTTCTAGAGAGTGTCCGCACTGCGGCCACTATCTGGGTATTGTCCTTGCTGGACTGGTCGAGCCGGCGCGGCAACTGGGCATAGTGTTGGCCACAGTAGGATGCGTTGTGGCGGCGGTCGCGGGCGCCCTGGCCCTAGCTCGCGTTAACCTCTGGTTGGCCCCTCTTCCCATTCTCGCCCTGGCCGCCGCAGCCGGGGTAAGGACCTGGCACCTGCGCCGCATCTCAAGACCCCGGCGCTAGCGCTGTCTGCGAGCGCTGTGCCCAGGACCGCCAGGGCTGAATGCACAATCTTCTTACCCCCTCTGTACCCTGTTGCCACTACCTGCAAACGGGCCGTTACCGAGATGTCACAAAACATGCGCCGTACCCGGGCGGGTGTTAAATGGCACGGCTATTGCCTGGCCAGAGCAGGCTGCTGTGGCATCCAGGGACGGATGGGGTAAAGAGGCAGCCGGATAGGCATGGCCAAAACAGTTGATCGTCTCTATCCGTTGAAGAGCACTTGCCTGTACGTAGCTGTGGCGCTCCTGGCCGACATCTGGGCGCTCTTGCAGCGGTCTTTTCCGCCGTCGGACAAAACTCTTTTGTGGTCCGGAGGGGGCATATTTGTGTACGTGCCATGGGGAAGACCAGCGATAGCCCTCTCAGCGCTGTTGGGGTTGGGGACTGGCGCTGCAGTTGCCGTTGCCGTTTCTCTGTTTCTCTTCCGGCATTTCAGGGTACTCGCCCGTCAGCTAGCGAGCGGAGAGTGGTGGTGCGAATCGGCCCTGCTGGTTACCTGGCTGCTCTCGTCCGGGTGTGCATATTACCTGGGCGAGGAGCTGCTGTTCCCAAAGCTCAGTGGCCCCCTGGCAGCAATGAACGTCTTTGCGGCGAGGGCGATTATCTACCCGGCCCTGGCCGCTATTTATGAGGCCGCTGCCGAGCAGCAGGCGGAAGGTTTGGCCGAGCTAGACATAGAATGGCGGGCCGCCGCGTAAGCGTTTGCGGGGGATAGGGCAGCAGGAAAGGTCTGGTATATAGAAGCCCGAGTAGAACAGTTTTCAGGGCTCCGTCACAAAAAGGTTTCAGGCGTTCTGCTGCCCGCAACCGCCGCCAGCAGGCCATAATCCTCGAGCAAGTGCACGCTTCCCCGCTACCGAGACAGTTCTCGGAGGGCCTGTGGCGAGCTACACTTACGGCTGGACCTCAACGCACTGCCCGGTTCGGGCTGACTCGTAGCATGCCGCGATGACGCGCTGACTCCACAACCCCACTTCTCCGGGCACGGGCGGCTCAGTCCCTTCTCTAATCGCCCGCGACATTGCGTCCACGTGCGCCCTGTAGATATTCACAGGCTCAGGCGTAACCGTCTGTTCTCCACCGCTACCGGTCCTTACCTGCGCGGCGTCGTAGGCCGCCTCCTCCTCTTCGAGAGTCACGTGGACCTGGCCGGACGAGTCCTGGCCGATAGTCCCGAAGGCCCATGCTCCGCCGCGGCTGCCATAGACCACAAGCATGTTCTTGGCCGCTGCGTCCGGGACATTGAACAGAGCATTCACCAGCGCCATGGCTCCGCCGTCAAATTCGGCAAGGACCGCGGCGGTGTCCTCCGATGGATAGGCCTGCACCAGGTTGGCTGTAAAGCAACTGACCCGGGCCACCCGCTGGCCGAAAAGGTACTCCAGCAGGTCGAGGCAGTGGTTGCCCATGTCAATCAGCGCGCCGCCACCGCCCTGAGCCGGGTCCTGTCGGAAAGCCCCAGGTATGGGCGGATACCAGCAGGTCAACTCCGCCTTTCCGAGCACTGGCTTGCCCAGCTTGCCCTCCGCGATTAGCTGGTGCAGGTACTGGTGGCAGGCATGGAAACGCATCATGAAGTTCACGCCAAACTTCACGCCGGCCTCCTTACATGCCGCCACCATCTCCTCCGCCTGGGCCACGTTGAGGGCAAGGGGCTTTTCGCAGAGCACGTGTTTGCCGGCCCGCGCCGCTGCCAGCACGTATTGGTGGTGCGACGCCGTTGGCGAGGCCACGTAGACAGCCTCCACCTCTGGGTCTTCAAGGAGCTTTACACCTTCGGTGTAGACTTTCGCCACGGCATACTTGGCTGCCACGGCTGTCGCCCGCGCCTCGTCCACATCCTGCACCGCAATCAGCTCAGCTTCCTGCGACGCCGCGAAACCTTCGGGAATGGTTCGCCTGTCCGCAATGCCGCCACAGCCGATGACGCCCCATTTCACTGCCATGGTTCTCCCCCCGTCCTTAAATGCTCCCTAATCTTTCCGGGCTACA